>JAJYKC010000034.1 GCA_021788955.1 Acidobacteriota bacterium | reverse complement strand
CACGCTGTCCGCCGAGGTGTAGACGATGGGCGAACCGGTGCGCAGATGCTCGACGCCTAGCCGTTCGATGATCTCCGTGCCCGAGGCCGCGCAGTTGCCCAGCGTCGAGCGGCCGATTTCGCTTTCAAAGCGCCCCATCAGATCGGACGGGAAACCATTGGGGAACAGCGGCAGAGGATGAGCCAGATGAATGCCGGCCATCTCCCAGTGGCCGGTGGTTGTGTCCTTACCGGGCGAAGCGAGAGCACATTTGCCGTAGGCGGCTTCCGGGACTTCGGCGGCAGCGATGCCGGCCAGAGGACGGACATTGCCCAGGCCCAGGCGGGCGAGCGTAGGCAGATTCATGGGACGCGCCGCGGCGATATGGCCCAGTGTGTCGCTGCCCGCGTCGCCATAGGCGGCGGCATCCGGCATCTCGCCGATGCCTACGCTATCGAGAACGATCCAGATGACGCGCCGGAATCGCTCAGCCGCCATGGTGCGCATCTCCGAGCGCGGCTTCGATGCGCTCGCTTAACTGCTCACCAAACATGGTCGGAATGAAGCCCTTCATCCGCTCGGAAACCTGGCCCTGCCGATCAATGATGATCGTAGTCGGCAGGCTCTCGATGTGCAGCGCCGCCGCGAGGCCGTCTTCAAAATAAATGTTGCCGCGCCAGCCCTGAGCCTTGAGGAAAGGTTCCACCTCCGCGCGCGTGTCGCCGGCGTCGATAGCAAGGAAAACCACGTCGGAGCGCCCGGCGAACTTCTTCTTCACATCCTCGATGATTGGATGCTGGGCGCGGCAGGGGCCGCACCAGGTGGCCCAGAAGTCCATCACGACAACCTTGCCGGCCAGATCCGCCAGACGCAGCGGCTGGCCGTCGAGCGAGGAAAGCGTAAACTGCATCGGGCTGCTGGCCTGCACGTTCGGGTCGAACTTGGCCACGGCGAGACGGCGCTGGGCTTTGATCGCCGCGACACGGTCGTAGGCTTCCAGCAGGACGTCGCCTAAGCCGGCCTCCGAGCCCTTCCAATCCTTGTACACCTGGGCCAGACGCTGCCGGTCTCCGTTCCGGTCCGCCGCCGACTCGTCCGAATCGGGAACCATGAAAGCGTCGGCGAGGTATTCAACCGCTTCGGCGGGATGATGCGCCTGGTCGAGCCACCAACCGGCTTCGCGCGCACTCTCGGCGGAAGGGAACGTGTCGTAGCTCTTCCTGGCAAAGTCCGCCGCCTTCTCAGGCTCGTTCAGCAGTCCCTCGGCGCGTGCCTCGTAGACGTAAACCCGCGCGAGGCCTCGCTGCCGGTCCAGAATTTGTCTTGCTTCCTCGGGTCCGGTTTTCGGGGTCGACGTGCGCTCGATCACCAGTTTCTCCAGTTGCTGCGCGTGCGCGAGCACCTTGGTTCCGTTCTCCGCGCCGCGGAGCTTCAACTCGGCGACGATCGTGTTCTCCAGAACCTTTATGTCATTCGGGTCATGCGCCAGCAGAATTTCTCCATAGCTGGCGACGCGGCCGATGTCCTTGGCTTCGATGGCCGACTGGAACAAAAGTTGCTGAATTTGTAGTTTTCGCGGGTTGTCGGGATGACGGGCGAGAAACGCCTCGAGTTCCCGGATGTAGCCTTGCGGGCTGTTTGCGGCGTTCGTGAACGCCTGTTGGAGTTCTGCGTCCTCGGAAGAAGGCGAGGGCGACGCGTTCTGGCCAAGCGCACTGGAAACGATCAGCAGGCCGGCGATGAACGCGATCCGTCTCACTTAGGCGCCCCCGGTTTGGCCGGCGCCGCGGCGGGAGCGGCTTGAAATTCCTCGAGCAGCTTTGCCGCGCGCTCGCGGGCCATGTGGAGGTAGCTTTCGTTTTTCACAACGCGATTGAGAAGCGGATAGAACTGGCTCGCAGCCACGAGTCGCTTTTGGTCCCAGGTGGTTTCCAGTTGCAACAGCGGATCGTTCACGCCAAGTTGATCGAAATGCACCGTGCGGTCGAGCGCGATATAGTCCTGCTCGGATTCGATGATCTTCTCGAATCCGTCGTTGAGTGCCTGGCCATCGGGGTCGACCGTATAGTTGAACGTCACTTCATGGTGCTCGACGCCGTGTTCCCAGCGAAGCGTTTTGTCGCCCATGCGCGCTACCTTCAGCCCGCTTTCGATCGGCCGCGTAAAATCACCCAGCTTTTGGGCGAGGTCGAATAGCATGTCGGTGTCCGTTTTCGAGAGCGTGAACTTCAGCGGGTCGTCGTCGTCCACGGCTTCCTGGTAGGTGGCGTCGCCATTGCGTTCGATCTGAATACGCACGTAGGCGGGCACGCTCTGGGGGAAAGACTTCGTGTAGATGATGCGCGGCGCCGTCGCCGATTCAGCCATCAAAGACAGCGCGGCGGCCAGCAGCAGGATGAGCCGCTTCACGCTCTCCTCCCCGCCACAACCGGAGCCCCGCATCGCGTGGCGTGGCAAATCGCGATGGCAACCGCATCGGAGGCGTCCTCGGACGCGATGATCTCATCTAGCTTCAAAAGGCTTTGCACCATCACCTGGACCTGGCGTTTCTCGGCCCGCCCGTAGCCGGTCACGCTGGTTTTCACTTCGAGCGGAGAATATTCGCTCATCTCCAGGCCCGCCTCGGCGATCGCAAGCAGCACCACGCCCCGGGCATGGCTCAACCGGATGGCGGTCTTCGCGTTCTGCGCGTAAAAGACCTCTTCGACCGCGACCGCTTGCGGCGCATACCGGGCCAGCACGCCGCGCACGCCGTCCGAGATGATCTTCAATCGATCGGCGAGAGGCTGTTTGGGCGAGGTGGTCACAACGCCGGAGGCGACCAGCGTGTGGCGCACACCGTCGCTTTCGATCAGGCCGTAACCGGTGCGCTCACAGCCGCAATCGATTCCGAGAATTCGCACCCGGTACTCCCGCCCGTGCCGAAGCGCCGGCTCAGGCCAACGCTTCCAGTTCGCTTTCGTCGATGTCGAAGTTGGAGTAGACGTTCTGCACGTCGTCGTGTTCTTCGAGCGATTCAGTCAGCCGCATCATTGCCGCGGCGTTCTTGCCTTCCACCTTCACCAGGTTCTTGGGCACCATGGCGATTTCGGACTGGACGGCCGGAATTCCGGCCTTGGCCAGGGCCGCCACAACGGCTTCGTGCGCTTCGGGCGGCGAGAGCACTTCCCAGTTATCGTCGTTGTCGCGGAGGTCGTCGGCGCCCGCGTCGAGCACAATGCCCATTAGCGCGTCCTCGTCCGCCTTGTCCTTTTCGATCAGGATCTGGCTCTTGCGTTCGAACATCCACGCCACGCTGCCCTGCTCGCCAAGGTTGCCGCCGTTTTTGGAGAACATATGCCGGATCTCACTGACCGTGCGGTTGCGGTTGTCGGTGGCTACCGAAACCAGTACGGCCGCGCCCCCAGGCCCGTAACCTTCGAACATGATCTCTTCGATCTGGCCGCCTTCCAGTTCGCCGGTGCCGCGCATGATCGCGCGTTTGATGTTGTCGGCGGGCATACTGACGGCTTTCGCCGCGGTAACGGCCGTACGCAGCCGCGCATTGGCGTCCACATCGCCGCCGCTCCGCGCCGCGATCATAATTTCCTTGATAAGGCGGGTGAAAACCTTGCCCCGTTTGGCATCAAGCGCGGCTTTCTTGTGCTTGATCGTTGCCCATTTCGAATGTCCTGACATGGAACCCTCGTGGAAGACGCGGCACGACCCTGCGGGCCGCTTAGTCTTGATGTTTCAGGATAACAGAAGCGCGCCGGTTGCCGCCCGGCGATCGGGAAGGTTAGGATTGTTTTGCTCGAAACCGGGACGCTGGCGGGGCCGTCCAGGACCATTCCACGGTCTGTAGATCATAGGGGACTCCTCTGACACTTTTTGTGCCAAAACTGCATCTGATCAGTAGCAAAACAATTATGGGGACACGAAACGGGGCTACGAGGACAAGAGGACTCACCTGGGCGCTCACACTGGCCGCCACGTTGGTGCTCGGGCACGCCGCATCAATTCCAGGCGAAAATGTTCCACACGAGAACTTTACGAACGTTGAGTCCAGGCTGGCTGGCGCGGCGGATCTGCTGCAGGCGGCCGAAGATGCGTCGCTTGAGGCGAACTACCACCGGGCCGTTTCTCTGCTCGAACATGCCGTTCGCGTGGCGCCGGAAGTGAGCGAGTACCGGATGAGGTTGGGCATCGCTTACGAGCGCGAGGCCGAGTCCGCGTCCTTCCCGGCTCATCTTGTACGCAAAGCGCGGCGAAACCTGGAACGCGCCGTCGTTCTCGAGCCCAGAAATGCGGATGCGATCGAGGGACTCGCCGAACTCTCCTACCTTCCCGCGGGCGTCTGCTTCGGCGACCTGGACGAAGCGGCGATGCTGCTGGACAGGCTCAAGCAATTGGATCCGGCGCGGGCCGAGGCCGGCCGGGCGAAGCTCGAACATGCCCGGCGGGAAATCCGGTCGGGCGAATACAAGGTCCGCTGCGGCGCCGTGAGCGTGCGCCAATGGGTCGCGCATCCCTACAGCGCTTCCGCGCGCCAGGTTGCCTTTCCAGCCGGGGGAAAATAGCTTAGTTTAATTGGGATACGATGAGCGGTTATGGTTTTCGCTCATCCGCTCGCCTCGTTCCGCGATGCCGCTCTCGCCGCGTCGTTGCTGCTTCTCACCTGCTCTGGTCTTCCCGCTGCCGTGCTCGTGAAAACGGCGAACGGGGCCGTCGAAGGCGCCGTCTCGGCTTCGACCGGCATCCGCATTTTCAAAGGAATCCCGTTCGCCGAACCCCCCGAAGGCAAACTCCGCTGGAAGGCGCCCATGCCGGTGAAAAACTGGACGGACGTGCGCGACGCCACCCAGTTCGGCCCACGCTGCATGCAGCTTCCCATCTTTGGCGACATGAACTTCCGCTCCAACGGCATGAGCGAGGACTGCCTGTACCTCAACGTCTGGACGCCGGCCAAGGCGGCGAAGGCAAAACTGCCCGTGATGGTCTATTTCTTCGGCGGCGGATTTGTCGCCGGCGACGGATCGGAGCCGCGCTACGACGGCGAAAGCATCGCCACACACGGCATCGTCGCGGTCACGGTGAACTACCGTCTCGGCGTGTTCGGCTTCCTGGCGCATCCCGAACTGAGCCGCGAGTCGCCGCACCACGCCTCCGGCAACTACGGATTGCTCGATCAAAATGCAGCCCTCGCTTGGGTGAAGCGCAACATCGCAGCCTTCGGAGGCGATCCGAATCGCGTGACAATCGCCGGTGAATCGGCCGGCTCGTTTTCGGTTTCGGCGCAGATGGGCTCGCCGTTGTCCAAAGGCCTGATCGCCGGCGCGATCGGCGAGAGCGGATCCCTGCTTGGCCTGCAGCCCACCGCGACGCTCGCCCACGCCGAGGAACTCGGCGAGCAGTTCGCCAAAAGCGTGGGCGCCTCATCGCTGGCGGACTTGCGGGCCATGAGCGCGCATAACCTGCTCCACTCAACCGGCAGAAATGGAATGGCGCGCTTCCCGGTGACCGTGGACGGCTACTTCTTCCCCGAGTCGCCGCTATCTATCTTCGCGGCGGGCCATCAGGCGCACGTTCCGCTGCTTGCCGGCTGGAACTCGGAGGAAATGAACCCCCGGGCCGTCCTGGGCAAGGATGATACGACGCCGGAGAACTTCCAGGCTGCCGTGAAAAAACTCTATGGCGACCATGCGGACGAGCTTCTGAAGTTGTTCCCGGCGACGACGAACGAAGAAGTGCTCGATCAGGCGACCGAGTTGGCGGGCGATCGCTTCACAGCCTTCAGCACATGGAAATGGATCGAACTGAGCGCCCAGACCGGAGGCAAGCCCGTATATCGCTACTTCTACGCCCGTCTGCGGCCTCCGATGAACAAGTCCATGGGCGACGCCGTGGCGGGCCTTGCCGGCGGCGTGCTCCGCGGAGAAGCGGCACGGGCGAACGCCGCGCCGCCGCCCCGAGGCGCCGTGCATTCGGCCGAAATCGAATACGCGCTCGGCAACCTGGCCACCAACAAGGTCTACGACTGGACGCAGGACGACTACAAAATCTCCAAGCTGATGGAAGCCTACTTCGCAAACTTCATCCAGCACGGGGATCCGAACGGCGAAGGTCTGCCGAAGTGGCCGGCGCTCTCCGCCGATGGCTCAGGCGATGTGATGCGGATCAACGTGGAATCCGGCACAGTCCCCCAATGGGACCGCGCGCAGAAGATGTATCTCGATAAGCTGGCTCACCCGGAAAACAACTGACCCCCGGTTACCGCGCTGGCGGAATGACGTATCCCCGGCGCGCCAGAACGGTCGCGTGCGGATATTGGGAGTGCACGGGGCGAGTAAGTGTCACTTCAACCTTCCGCTCCTGTCCCGGCTTGCCCGCCGGCATCGGATAGTAGATTTCATAGCGCCGTCGCAGCCGCTGCATCATTTCTTGAAAGGCGGCGCCCGGGTCCCCCTGCGATTTGATCACGTCCCCGCCGGTGGCTTGCGCGATGTGGCCGGCGCCGGCGTGAAGCGCCATCGCGAGTGGGTTTGTCACCATGGCGCCCGTGTTGAGCGCGGCGCTCACGGCGGACCGCACGATCACCTCGCACACCGTCGCGTCCGACTCCCAGGCGTCGACAATCACAGGGTGCTCGCGGCGCGTCCTGGTGCCGTAGTTGTCCGTGATCACGACAATCGCGCGCCTGCGCCCCGTCGGCTTTTCGCCGCGAAAATACAGCGCCGCTGCGTCCACGGCGGACACAATGAACGTCCCGCCCCCGAACTTCAGACTGAGCACCTTGTCGGGAATCGCCCGCGCCGCCGCGTCCAGATCCGAGGTAAACGGCTCAACCGTTCGCGTCCTGGTGTTGAATACCATCACGGCGACACGGTCCCCGGGCTTCAGCGCCGTAAACGCCAGCTTTGCCGCCGAAGAGATCTTCTCGACGTTGGGAGACATGCTGCCGCTGATGTCGAACAGCAGGATGACATCCAGCGGCGCCTCGCTTTGCCCGAAATGGGTGATCGTCTGTGGCGACTTGTTGTCGAGCACGCGAAAATCGCTCTGCGTGAACCCGTCCAGCACACGGGCGCCGTCCACAACTTCGGCATCGATGTGGACCAGCGATACGTCAGAGCGGAACGATGGCGTGCTCTGGCCGCACATTAGCGCCGCCGCGCAGCAAAACAACGAACTGGCGCGAAGCCGCATCAACGGTTCAGCGTGCGATTGAGAACGGCGGCGAGACGGTAACCCGCCACAGCCACTCGCTGCCCGGCGACGGCGAGCGCGACACGGCGGTATTCGGGCGAAACTTCCAGGCCCGAGGCGCGCGTCCTGGCATACGCGAGGCCCGGGTACACAACCGCCACGTCCAGTTTCGCGCCTTCGGCCTGCCAGCCGCGCTCGCGGCTCTTGCCCTTGACGGGCGGCGTGGCCGCAGCCAGTCCCTCGGCCAACTGCTTGATCGCGGCGGGCGAGTCGTCAAAGCCGAGTAAGTCGTCCCAGAATGCGTGCAGGTTGTGATCCGCGGCGGCCAGGCGCACGCGGTTGCCGCCGGCGTCGTTTTCCATCCGGCCATCCGGCCCCGGCGTGTAGCGGCTCGCGCAGTGCAACGGCTGATGAATATCGCCAATAAGGTGCATTAACCACCCAAGCGCCCAGGCGCGCGCCGCCGCCGGCTTGGACCGGTTCGACAGAATCGTCTGCATGGCGCGAATCTGCGTAACCACGTTCGGCGCCTCCCGCCAGGAAGGATTCAGCGAATCGTCGATGTGGACGTTGGCGAACTCCCCGGCGATCGGCTCATCGACGTAGTGCCAGTTCTGATGACGGAAGTGATCGGGCGCTTCCGTGGATGGCGGCGCCTCGCGGGGTTCGTTGTGATACGCCGGGTCCGAGCGGATCTCGTCGGCCCACGTCGAGGCGCGCAGAAACGCCGCCAGCGGACGCTCTGCGGGAGGTACGTCGCGCACCCAACGCGGATAGTCGGGATGCGATTGCAAAAGCGTGTCGACGCGGGCGCGCACCTGCGGGGCAAGATGCGAATAAGCGATATAGGCGATGGTTCGGTGTCCGGCGGCGTTCCAGGCTTCGAGCGAGGCGCACACGAACAGCGCGACGAAAAGACGAGAGATCCTCACTCTTCGAAGATAACGGAAGCGTGACGCTCAGGACCGCAGAAAATTTCCGAGCCGCTCCATAGCGGGCTCGAGGATCGTCCGCTCGGAGGCGTAGCAGATTCGCACGGAACCCTCGCCGCCGTTGCCGAACGCGACGCCGGGCGCAAGACCAACGCGAGTCTGGCGCAGAAGGCGCTCGCAGAAGCCGTAGGAATCCGTCAGTCCTTCGATACGAGGGAAAAGGTAGAAGGCGCCGTCGGGCTCCGGCACGGTGACTCCGGGCATTCCGCGCAGCGCGTCGAGGCAGAAATCGCGGTTGGCGCGCAGCGTGGCAACCATCTTCGCGATCTCTTCCTCTCCCTCGGCCAGAGCCGTCTCGGCGGCCCGCTGCACGAAGGCCGCGGGGCACGAGACTTCGAATTCGTTCAACCTTGCGGCGCGCTGCGCGAACTCCGCCGGCGCGACGATCCAGCCCAGGCGCCAACCCGTCATGCAGTACGCCTTCGAAAACGACTGGATGACGATCACCGCATCCTCGCGC
This sequence comes from Acidobacteriota bacterium, assembly GCA_021788955.1. Next base: position 1,492 of record JAJYKC010000034.1, on the reverse strand, counting down.
GAGGCCAACCGCAGAATCGACGGCGCGGGCTTTTCTTCGAGGTAATACAGCCGCTCATAAACTTCGTCGGCCATGAGCCATAGCCGGTGACGCCGGGCGAATTCGAGCAACCGGCGCTGCTCGTCGACCGTCGCTACCCAACCCAGCGGATTCGACGGCGAAGTGTAGATCAGCAGCCGAGTGCGTGGGGTGACCGCCGCTTCCAGCGCGTCGAAGTCCACGCGATAACGCCCGCCTTCGAGCGGCATGGAAATCTCAATCGGCTTCGCGTTGGACAGAGCCACATTTGCCGCCCCGTTGGGCCATGCCGGCGTCAGCACCAGCGCTTCATCGCCAGGGTCGAGCGTGCAGCGTATCGCCAGATGCAAAGCCTGCACGCCGGAAGCCGTCAACACGATCTCCGTCGCCGGGTCCAGATTCACTTGCTGCATCGCCGCGTAGTATCGGGCGATCGCGCAGCGCGTGGAAGGCAGGCCCGCGTTTTCCGTGTAGAACGTGTAGCCGTCCGCCATGGCCTGCTGCGCCGCCCGCTTGATGTAATCCGGCGTGGGAAGGTTCGATTCGCCGAAATACAGGCGCAGCACGCCGTCCATCGACATGGCGATCTCCGCCAGTTCACGAATGCGCGAATGTTGGATCGAGGCCGCCGAGGAGGCAACGCTGACAGTACGGGCCGGCGCGGAGGGCATGAAACTTCAGGATAGCGGGCGCGGCCGCCGCAAAGGCGCCGGCGCTTCTTCAGGCTCTCGATAGGAGGCGTGCAGCACCCCGTCGGCCATATGCAGGACGGCTTTCATCGGCGTCACATCATGCACACGCACAATATGCGCCCCACCGAGAACCGCCGCCGTCACCGCGGCCGCCGTGGCGTAGGCCGTCTCAACTTCCGTCGCCTGCGCGAGAAACGATTTTCGCGACGGACCAACCAGAATCGGAACTTCGAGTCCGGCCAGTTCCGGCAGACGCGCAAGAATCTCGGTGTTCTGCTCCTTCCGCTTTCCGAAGCCGATACCGGGATCGATCACCAGGCTCGAACGCGGAATGCCGCCGCGGACGGCGCGATGAACACAGGCATCGAGGTCCAGGCGAATCGCGCCCATCACGTCCTTTAGCGGGGGCAGCTTCGCCCAGGTCTCCGGCGTACCGCGCATATGGTTCAGCACGATGCCGCCGTTCCCATTGGCGACCGTGCGCGCCAATTGCGGGTCGAACGTGAGCGCGCTCGGGTCGTTAATTATTTCGACGCCCATCTCCAGCGCCTTCGCCGCCACGCCGGACTTGTAAGTATCCACCGAGACGGGAATTGATAGCTTATCTCGCAGCCGTTTCAGCACCGGAACGAGACGGCGCAATTCCTCGGCTTCCGAGATGCGCGCCGATCCCGGCCGCGTGGACTCCGCCCCGACGTCGAGAATGTCCGCGCCCTGCTCTTCCAGTTCGATCGCGCGCGCGAAGGCCCGGTCCGGATCGTTGAACTTGCCTCCGTCCGAAA
>JAJYKC010000033.1 GCA_021788955.1 Acidobacteriota bacterium | reverse complement strand
CGCCTTCAGCAGGGCGGCGCTCGTGCGGGCTGCGCCATAACACGCAAATACTAGATGCGCAGACGCAATGTTATTTGCTTAACATTGATGAGCAACAGGGGGTCTGGACCGGGTGTGGCTCCATCAGTTCGGCGCGGGTGAGGTCGGGGTCGTAGAGGTTGAGTTGCCACTTGCCGTCGCGGCCGATTTTCGGTCCGGAGGGTGGGGTCATGCCGCGGGCGAGAACTTCCTTGTAAGCCGCCTGGATATCGGGCACGCCGAGGGCGAGGTGGTGCATGACGCCCAGGGATTTGGGCGTCGGGTTGTTGACGTTGAGCATGTATTCGAGCCAGTCGGTGCCGTCAGGGACACGCATGTCGACCCAATCCGTGCGGGTGTCCGTCATGCCGCCGTGCCAGGTTTCGCGGAAGCCAAGGATGTCGCGGTAGAACTTGTCGGCGGCAGCCTGGTCGCGAACGGTGACGCCGACGTGGATGATGCGATGGGAGATGCGGGTGGCGGGGAGGGACTTGCCGAAGTTGCGGGAGTGGAGCGAGCCCGGCATGTATTGGACGAACTCGACGTTGTGGCCGTCGGGGTCTTTGACCATGAAGCTGAGGTTGCCGTCGAGGCCGGGCTTGAGCGTGGCGGGGACTTTGACGCCGTGCTGGTCGAGGTAGTCGCGCAGTTGCCGGGCGTCGGTGGTTTCGAAGGCGATGTGGGAGAGGCGATCCTCGGTGGGGCTGGAAAGGGTGGGGAAGATTTCGATGTATTGGTGGTCGTTGACCTTGAAATAGGTCAGCATGAGGCCGCCGGTGGGTTTGTCGAGCGAGAAGGCGTCGGCAAAGCCGAGCACGTGGCCATAGAACTGTTTCGAGGCGGTGAGGTCGGCGGTTTTCAGGCCGATATGGGCGACGCCGACGATGGCAGGGCGGTCGGCGGCTAGGCAGGAGGCGGCGAGGAGCGAGGCGCTGGCAAGCAGGCGGCGGAACATGTATTCATCGGAGCACCGTGGGCGGAAGGCTGTCAATGCTCCGGCCCGCAAACCACGGGACAACCCTCTATTGACACCTCTTCCACATTAGGGTATCTTAATGATGGGCTGCGGCAAAGCTTAACAGGTTTCCTTCTCCTTGTCACGAGCTGCGGCCCAGAAAGAAGGTGCTTATCGCTGTTCCGAGTTGCCAGGGCGGCTACAGACCTTCTGGACTTCGGTACCACGCGCCGCATAGACCCCGGTGAACTGAAAACTCACAGGCACGCAGCGCCTAAGCTGCAAGGACCCTCCGGCGTGTCAGCCGAGCAGGGGCTTGCGGTCGCCCTGACATTTCAACCCGGACAGTGAAAGCGCCTTCGGTCGTAAGATTTTCTTTCCTGTCCCCCAGTCTCCCGCGCCATTGGTGTCCAATGCGTCCGAGCGCTTCTCTAGTCTCCCGTCCTGGTTAATTCTTTACAGCAGCGGACCTTGTCCAGGATGACGTCGGCCGAGGCTTTCCAAACGAAAGGTGTTGGGGAGCCGTTCCAATTGGCCAGCCATTTATAGATTGCCTGCTCCAGTTCGGTACTGCTGTGGAACGTGCCTCGGCGAATCATCCGCTCGGTGATCAAGGCGAAGAACCGTTCGACTTGGTTCAGCCAGGAACTGCTGGTGGACGTGAAGTGAAACTGGAAGCGGCTCCGCCGTTTCAGCTTGAGCCAGCGCTGGACCTCGGCGCTCTTGTGCGTGCAGTAGTTGTCCATGATCAGGTGGACCTGCTGATCAGCGGGGAGTTGACGCTCCAGGTGATTGAGGAACCGGATGAATTCCCGGCTGCGGTGACGATCCTGGCACGTTCCGATCACCTTGCCGTTGAGGATATTGAAAGCGGCAAACAGCGTCGTCGTGCCGTGGCGCTTGTAGTCGTGAGTTTGCCGTTCTGGCAATCCTGGCCGTAGGGGAAGAATCGGAGCCGTTCGGTCGAGTGCCTGGATTTGGCTCTTCTCGTCGACGCACAGCACCAGCGCGCGGTCCGGTGGATTCAGATAGAGGCCGACAATCTCCCGCAGCTTGTTTTCAAACTGCGGATCATTGGACAGCTTGAAGCGCTCGACACGGTGCGGTTGTACGTCGTGCCGTTGCCAGACGCGATGAACGATCGTTCTGGACACCCGAAGGTGAGCAGCCAGAGTACGTACGCTCCAATGCGAGCCGCCGTCGCCGGGCCGTGTCTTCAGGGTCGTATCGAGGATGCGTTGTTCCAGGTCCGGCGTCAGCACCTTCGGAGACCGCTTCCGATGACGAATTCCGGTTACGGCGGACATGCCGTCTTTGAGGAAGGCGGCGCGCAACGCCAGCACCGTCGGGCGAGAGATCTGTAGCTGATTCGCGATGCTGGCGTTGGCAGCGCCATCGTGGGCCAGCAGCAGAACCTTGCAACGAAGGACCACCTTCTGCGGGCTATTGCCGTTTCGAGCCAACCGCTCGATCTCCCGTTTCTGGTCGGCGGTTACGGGTAGCGGGGCTGCCGTAGTGAACATAACTAAGCATACGGCAGTCGGACCCTATTGTAAAGCAGTATATGGGACAGGACACTAGCGGGCCCGGCCTGCGCGGACTGCGGATTCCTCGATCGCGTTCCGAAGAAGCGACTCGACAGACGGCCGTGGCTTAATGCGCAGGAAGATCTGGTAGGAAAACAGGCCCTTCGACACGTGGATCAGCACACGATTTAAGCCCAGCATCGCCCGGCTGATCCAGTTGTCACCCAGCGCGACCGGGTACGGCCCAGGGATGCCACGGGTTTCGAGAATATCGAAGCCGGCTTGTGAGACCGCGCGGCGAAATGAGGCAAAGGTGAAAAGCCGTCTGTGAGTCAGATCGAGAATGCCGCGCTTGCCGTAATTGAACTGGCCGAACAGCATCATGAATCTCGTAACGAAAAACGCCACGTTCGCGGTGCTTATGATCACTTCGGCCTTCGGGTTCAATGCAAGTGTGCGGCGCAAGGAATCCAGAAATTCTTCGGGACGATTCAGATGCTCGATGACGTCGAGGAACAGGATCCGGTCGTATTGATTCCAGTCGAGGCCGGGCAGACCCGTGTTCAAGTCGTGCGCAATGACCTCGTCGAGGTTCGAGTCCGATCCAATCGGCGGCAGATCCAACTCGGTGACAATGCAGCCCTTCTCCTGCCTAAGGCGCGTTCCCACATATCCCCCGGCGCACCCGAGATCGAGGATCCGGGAACCTCCCGGCACCCGGGAGAAGCACAGGGCGTGGGGGCTGTCGAAATTCATCTTCGAAGCATAGTTCGGGGTGTCGTGAGGCGCGCAATCAAACTTGCGGTCGTAAAAAATCCCCAGCGTCTGCATCCGAGCCTTCATCGCGGCCACAACCACATGAAACGCATATGGGATACCGCTTACGTAGCAGATCTCATCGCCGTAGAACGTCGGGATCGGCAATTCGACGATCGGGAGGCGCGCGGTGAGTAGTTGAATGATGATCTCCGTATCAAAGTGGAAATCATTAGAGTTTTTTTCGAACGGAATCATCGAAAGGGCGCGCGTAGAGTAGATCCGATAACCGGAGTGGAACTCACTCAGATCGGCGTTGAGAAGCTTGTTCTCGATCCAGGTCAGGATTCGGTTGCCGGCGAATTTGTAGAGTGGCATCCCGCCACGCCGGGCCTCTCCGGGGTTTAGCATGCGGGACCCGAAGACGGCAGCGGCGCCGTCACGGAACGGCGCGAGGAGGTCCGGCAGACACTCAGGCGCGTACTGGCCGGCACCGTGGATCAAGGCCACCAGCTCGAAATCCTTCTGAACGGCGTAGTGATAGCCAAGCTTCTGATTGCCTCCGTATCCTTGATTGACAGGGTTGAAGAGCACCCGTACCGGAAACGGCAGATCGCCGGAGAGGCTGGCCCGGTGGCCGTGCTCGAACGTCGCGTCGTGCGACGCGTCGTCGATGACCAACACTTCGGTTTCGTACTCGTTCCGGAGGTGGGCAGGGATCCGGGTTAAGACACTAAACAGCGTCTTCTCCGCGTTGTAGGCGACGATGAATATCAAAAGCCGGGGCTTGGCTGCCATGGTCAACTGCTGTGGCTGCGCGGAGGCGCATCACCTGAAGGCCGGATTTACTAACCCGGCGCCGAGCTAAGCATAACACGATAGTGGCCCGCCTACGCTCAAGCCGCGTTTCCCTCTTTTCCCTAAGACCTGTAAGCATGCTACCTTCAAGCATTGAAGCACCTGCCCATCGAGGTTAGAATCAATGCTGGCCGGCCCACCGCAGGCCGAAAGTAATCGTGAACTACCCCATCCCTGGCGATAGACGCCCCCGCCAACAGAACCCGCTATTCGCAGCTCTCCTCGATCTTCGCACATGGGCATGGGCCCTCATCCTCGTAAATGCGCTGTGGGTCGCGGCGACACTGCCTTCGCACTTATGGCTGGATGAAACCGGAACGGTTTGGGCCGTTAGCAGAGGCTGGCACAACCTTTTACACCGGTGCGCGGTATTTCCGTTGTCGCCACTCTATGCAGCCGTGATTCTTGCGCTTCGGTCGATGGGTGCCAGTGCTCCCTGGCTGCTGAGGCTCCCGTCGGCCCTCGCTGTCGCTCTCGCGGCCTATCTCATCTACCGCGCGGCCCGCCGCTACGCGGCGACGGACCTCGGCTGGATCGCCAGCAGCACATTTCTGGCATTGCCCGCAGTGCTGTTCGCTGCAACCGACGTCCGGCCGTACGGCTTCGCACTGCTCTTCTCGGTCATTTCAACGATAAGCCTTGTCGATTTGCTGGCAGCGCCGAACCTACGCCGCGTGATCGAGTACGCAATCGCCCTTGGGCTTACAGTAGATTTCCATTTGATGTTTCTCCTCGTTCCAGCGGCCCATCTAGCAGCCGTTATCCCGAGCATCATACGTGGTTACCGGCTTCCTGTCCGACATGCCTTCATCGGGGGCATCGTATTCCTCCTGACGATCGTTCCTCAGTTGTACCTAGTCCATTTCATCCTGCACAATCCGATGATTCACATCTTCGCTCCTCGCCCTGCTTGGGGCGACTTATTACAGACCTTGGCTCCCAAACGTCTCCTGGTCTCGTTCGCACCGCTGGCGCTTGTCAAATTCATGAGGGGACCATCGAAGGGATGGCACCCGGTGCTTAGCTCCGGTTATCTCATCCCCTTTGCGCTGATCGCACTATTGCCTCCAATGGCACTCTTCGCGTTATCGCGCCTCTCGCCACTGGAAATCTTCGTGCCTCGTTATTTTCTCTCCTACACACTCGGCATAGCTATTCTCTTCGCATATGTGCTGAGTTCAATCTCCCCGCGTTGGATTGCATCAATGGCGCTTTTCGCGTTGTTCATCGTCGCCGCTCAGCGCTATTTGACTGCATCATGGCCTCCGCGGCACACAAGAGACCTCGGAGACTGGGCAACCGCCGTGGCCTATGCGGACCGCTCTGCGTCACTGGACGGTGCGTCAGTGCTGATTCGTAGCCACTACGTCGAGTCTGACGTACTGCCACTAACACCCATTCACGACAATCCGTTGTTCTCGCAACTCACGGTCTATCCGTCCCGGGCCCATCTGATTCCACTGGCAACAACCTTCAACCAGAACCAGGCGCGCCAACTGGACCCGTTCCTCGCGGGCCGGCGCAAGGACCGCTCGCGCTTCCTTTTGATCGCAATGGGACAGCCAACCCGGCTCGTTTCCTTCATCGCGGCGAGCCTTGGCCCATCGGCCAAGATCACGCAACTTGGCGACTTCGACGGAGTTCAAGTGATCCAATTCGGCCAACCGCCGCGCTAAGAGACACGAGCCCCGGCACTTGCATTCTTTGACTTGAAAAAACGTACGAGAAAGCGACGCCGCCGATCCTCCTACCAGGTGACGGCTACGGAACTCTTGAACCGATGATAGGTGGCCGGTTCTCGCTGGATACTTCGTCTCCACGGACGACGCCCCGTGTTTGACTCCCAATGTCCCCTGCCGTAGATTCGTTGTAGTGGCTGAGCCGGTTGTCGAATTTCGTTGCGTCTCCAAGGCCTATCCCGTGTACCGTCATCCGGGCGACCGGCTGAAGGAGTTGCTCACCCTGGGGCGGGCGTCGTTCCACGAGAAGTTCTGGGCGCTGCGCGAGGTGAGCTTCGCGGTGGAACGCGGGGAAACCTTCTGCATATTGGGCGAGAACGGGTCCGGGAAGAGCACTCTGCTGCAGGTAGCCGCGGGCATCGCGCCGGTGACCTCGGGTGAGGTACGCGTGGGCGGCCGCGTGGCGGCGCTGCTGGAGCTTGGCGCAGGGTTCAACCCGGAATTCACGGGGCGGGACAACGTGTATCTCAATGCCGCGATCCTCGGATTTTCGCGCGCCGAGATCGACCGGCGGTTTCCGATGATCGAGCAGTTCGCCGAGATCGGCTCGTTCGTCGACCAGCCCGTGAAAACCTACTCGAGCGGCATGCTGGTGCGCCTGGCGTTTTCCGTGGCCATTCACGTGGACCCGGAGATCCTACTCGTCGACGAGGCGCTTGCGGTCGGAGACGTTTACTTCCGGCAGCGGTGCATGCGGCGGATTCATGAGCTACGGGCGAGGGGCGTGACCATCCTTTTTGTTTCGCACGCCACCTCGGACGTGAAGGCGCTGGGCGACCGCGCGATGTGGCTTGATGCCGGACGCGTGCGCGAGATCGGATCGACGGAAGCGGTGGTGAGCAAGTATCTGGCCGCGATGCTCGAAAAGGACACCGCCTACGAGCGCGCGCACCCGCGGGCCTTGGCGGCCGGGACGGAGTTGACCGGGGCGCGGCGAGTGGCGCCGGAGATCGTGGAACAGATCCCCAATATCGACCATCGCTTCGGCGACGGGCGCGCCGAGATTCTCGGTATCGCGATCCTGGACGAACACGGCGCGGCGCTCGGGGCGCTCGAGCCGGACACAACTGCGGTGGTGCGGATCAGCGTGCGCGCGCACGGCGACCTCGCCCAGCCCAACGCCGGCTTCATGATGAGGAACCACCTCGGGCAGGATTTCGCAGGCACGAACACGACACGTGAAGGCGCCCCACTTGCGCCAATGCGCGCCGGCGACGTTGTGACGGTGGACTTTCATCTCGACCTGCCGGCGCTTTATCCTTCTTCTTTCTCGTTCTCGCCCGCCGTGGCGGACGGGCCGCTGGAGCGCTACACGATGTGCGACTGGATCGACAACGCGATCGTGCTTGAAATGATGCGCGGCGCCGAGGCAATTTACGGGTATCTGCATCTTCCCTGCCGCGTCGCGGTGAATCAGCGGTTGTCGCCCGCGCCGCTTGCGCCGGAGCCGGCGCTTGGCTGAAACAGAGTTTACCGGCGAGCGGGTGATTCCGGGCCGCGTGGAAGACGATCTTTGGAGCGAGCACGTGTCGCGGTACGCGTTCGCGGCTTCGCTCGGCGTGAGCGGCGACGCGCTCGACATCGGCTGCGGCGCCGGCTACGGGACGGCGATTCTCGCGGCGGGTTCGCGGAGCGCGGCCGGCGTGGACCTCGCGACGGACGCGATCGCCTACGCGCGGGGACATTACGCTCGGCCCAACCTGCGGTTCGCGGCCGCCTCCTGCCTGGCGCTGCCGTTTGCTTCCGCGCGATTCGAACTGATTGTGGCGTTCGAGGTGATCGAACATCTGGCGGAATACCGCCGGATGCTGGAGGAGGCAGCGCGGGTGCTGGCGCCGGGTGGAGTGTTCGTTGTTTCTACGCCAAACCGCGACTACTACGCCGAGACGCGAGCTTCGGCGGGTCCGAATCCGTTCCACGCGCACGAGTTTGACGCGGCGGAATTCCGGGCGGCCCTCGAAGAACGGTTCTCTCACGTACGGCTTATTGCGCAAAACCATTCCGAGGCATTTTTGTTTTCGCGATGTGAAGACGGCGGAACCGAGGCGCGCGGAAGAATCGAGACGAGAGAGAGCAAACTCGAGGAGGCGCATTTCTTCGTCGCGCTGTGCTCGCAGGAAGAGAAACCCGCGCCGGCCCCGTTTGTGTTCGTGCCACGCGCGGCGAATCTGCTGCGGGAGCGCGACCATCAGTTGCAGGCGCTCGAGACGCGGCTGGCCGAGGCGCAGAAGAGCGCGGCGGAGAACATCGCGCGCCTGGAAGCCGAGATCGCGGAAAGAAACCGGTGGGCGGAGCGGCTCGATGAAGAACTGAAGGAAGCGAGGGAAAAGATCGAGCGTCGCGAGCGCGAGACGGCGGAGATGGCCGCGGGATATGACGCGAAGATCGCGGCGATTGAGGCGGATCTGGAACAGAAGACGAACTGGGCGCGCGAAACCGAGCTGCGGCTGATGGCGGAAATGGCGGACTTGCACCGCAGCTATCAGGCACTGCTCGACGAGGCGAACGCGACGATCGAAGAACGGACCAGGTGGGCGCAGAGCGAACAGAAGCAGAGGGAGCATCTGGACGCGGTGATTGCGATGGTGCAGCGGTCGCGGTGGGTGAGAGCCGGCCGGCGGCTGCGCGTGGGCCCGGACCTGACGCAGCTCTGAGGACGCTTTGAAGAAGACGCTCGCCATTATCGGGAAAATCCTGCGCGCGCTGTTGATCACGGCCGCGGCGCCGCTGGCCGCCCTGGCCGGAGCCCTTGCGCTGGCTCTGGCGGATGCGGCGTTCTGGCTCAAGAAGCGGCCGAAGCTCAAGCCGGACGCGCGGCCCGAAGGGCGCGGCGCGAGCATCGTGATTCCGAACTGGAATGGGCGGGACCTGCTCGAGAAATACCTGCCGACGGTGGTCGCCGCGGCCGGCGTGGATGCGGCGCACGAGGTAATCGTGGTCGATAATGGGTCGGCTGATGGCAGCGCAGAGTTCGTGCGCGAGCGGTTTCCCGCGGTGAGGCTGGTCGCGCTCGAGAAGAACCTCGGCTTCGGCGGAGGATCGAATACGGGCGTCAAGACGGCGCGGAATTCGATTGTGGTGCTGCTGAACTCGGACATGCGCGTAGAGCCGGATTTTCTGGCGCCGCTGGTGGAAGACTTTGCAGACGAGCGCGTATTCGCGGTCTCGTGCCAGATATTTTTCAGCGATCCGGCTAAGCGGCGCGAGGAAACCGGGCTCACCGAGGGCTGGTGGGAGAACGGCGGCCTGCGAGTGACCCATCACATCGACGGTGAACTGCGGGAACCGTATCCTTGTTTTTACGGTGGCGGCGGATCGTGCGCGTTCCACCGCGACAAGTTCCTCGAAATCGGCGGATTCGATGAGCTGCTGCGGCCGTTTTACCTGGAAGATACGGACCTCGGCTACATGGCGTGGAAGCGCGGCTGGAAGGTGCTGTATGAGCCGCGTAGTGTCGTGTATCACGAGCACCGCGGCACGATCGGGAAGAAGTTTCGCGAGGACGAGATCCGCGCGGTTCTGAAGAAGAATTACCTGCTGTTCGCGTGGAAGAACATTCACGAGTGGAAGAAGCTGGCCGAACACTTTTTCTACGCGGCGGCGGGAGCGGTGTGGGGGGCGTGGTCGGGAGCGGCGTTCGCGCGGGCCGATATGCGGGCGCTGATGCGGGCTCTGGGGCAGGTGCCGGAGGCGATGCGTTCGCGGATACGGGCGCGGGGCCTGGCAGCGGTAAGCGACACGGAGGCGTTCCGGCGGCCGCTGGGCGGCTATTTCCGGGACCGGTTCGAAGAACTGCCCGCGAAAGTGGACCGGCCGAAGGTATTGTTTTTTTCGCCGTACCGGATCGCACCGCCAACGCATGGCGGCGGGGTCTTCATGTACCAGACGGTGCGGGAACTGGCGAAGCTGGCGGACGTACATTTGTTGGTTATGCTCGACCACGAACGGGAGCGGGCGCCACATGCGGAATTGGCTTCCAAGGTGCTGTCGGCCGAGTTTATCGTGCGTCGCGCGCCGGGGCGGTATGAAGTGGGACCGCTGTTGCCGCACGCGGTGCGGGAATTCCGAAGCCGGGACGCCGCCTGGCGGATGCACCGCAAGATCTTCAGCGAGCGGATCGATGTGGTGCAGCTCGAATATACGAGTTTGGCCCAGTATGCCTGCAAGTTCAAACAAATTCCCTGTATTTTGTTTGAGCACGACGTTTACTTCCAGTCGGTGGGCCGGGGGTTGAGCCAGATTGGAGGAGCCGGCGCGCGGGCGGCGGCGTTTTACGAGTATCTGCGCGCGCTGCGGTATGAGTTGCGGATGCTTACG
>JAJYKC010000032.1:3043-10194 GCA_021788955.1 Acidobacteriota bacterium | reverse complement strand
GCAGTTTTGGTTTAGGTGCGAACCGCTCCGACGGTTAGTTTCGACTTAGACTACGTCACGTTGGACGCATACGTGCATCCGTATATGCGGACGGACGATGACGGAGTTAGCCAGCGTATTTAAGGCGCTCGCAGATCCGACGCGGCTGCGCATTCTGAACCTACTGCTGCGATCTCCGTACTGCGTCTGCGAAATGGAGCGGAGACTCGGCCTGCCGCAGCCGCTTCTTTCGCGGCACCTGGCCTATCTGCGCAACAGCGGGATCGTGGAGAGCCGGCGGGAGGGGACGCGCGTGAACTACAGCCTTAACGAGAAGCACCGGCTGATTGCGGAACTCCGGCCGTTTCTGCTGCGCGCGCTGAAATCCGCAGGTTAGGACGAGAGGAAAGGGAATAACTCCATGTCTTCTGAAAATCGAAAATCGACGGTGCTTCGGGTGGGGCTGCCGGCCGCTGCGATTGCCGTCCTGATGCTTTGGATTTTCGGCGCGTTCCGGCACGGGGTGATTCAGGCGGGCAAGGCGCCGGCGCCGGTGGAATCGGGCGAGGACCTTGCTACGGAGAAGATTGCGATACAGGCGATTCCGGCAGTGACCGAGGCCGTAGGGACGGTGCAGGCCGAGCGGCTTGCGACGGTGACGTCGCGGGTGGTGGCGAACATCGTCGAGATGCGCGCGGCGGCGGGGCAGCAGACAACGAACGGGGAGACACTCGTGGTGCTGGATGAGAGGGACCTGCGGCATCGCGTGGAGCAGGCGCAGGAGGCGGTGCGCAGCGCGGAGGCGACGCTTGCGCAGGCGGAGTCCGACTACAAGCGCGACAAGCCTCTGTTCGACCAGCAGGTGATCACGCCGTACGACTTCGAGCACACGCAAACGAATCTGAAGACGGCCGAGGCGAACTTGCACCGGCTGCGGCAGGCGGAAAAAGAAGCCGAGGTGAACCTGTCGTACGCGGTGATCGGAAGCCCGTTTACGGGGGTGGTGGTGGACAAGTTGGCGAACGTGGGCGATATGGCGGCGCCGGGCAAGCCGCTATTCACCATGTATGAGCGGGGCCACCTATGGCTGGAGGCGAATGTCCCGGAGGAACTGATAGCGGGGATTCACGTTAACGAGATTCTGCCGTACAAGATCGACTCGGTCGGGCGGGAGATGCGGGGACGGGTGGTGGAGATTGTGCCGGCATCGGATCCGGCCAGCCGCAGCATTCTGGTGCGGGTTCACCTGGATGAGAGCAGGGACATCGTTCCGGGGATGTTCGGGCGATTGCTGATTCCGATGAAAGCCGAAGAGGTCGCAGCGGTTCCGGCTTCGGCGATCATCCGCGCGGGCCAACTCACGATGGTGGACGTGGTTCGTGAAGGCCGCCTGGAGCGGCGGACTGTGCAGACGGGACGCGCGATCGGCGGGGATAAGTTTGAAGTTCTCAGCGGACTCGCGCCGGGAGACACGGTGGCCGTGAGGAACAGGCCGCTATGAGCGAGCCGCACGAATCGCTGACGATCCGGATTGTTCGAAAATTCCTCGAATCGAACCTGTCGATGGTGTTCATCCTGGTTTCGATCGCGGCCGGGGCGGTGGCGCTGGTGGTGACGCCGCGCGAGGAAGAACCGCAGATCCTCGTGGCCGCGGCGAATGTGATGGTTTCGTTTCCCGGACATTCGGCGCAGGATGTAGAGCAACTGGTTTCGACGCCTGTGGAGAAGATGGTGTACCAGATCCCGGGCGTGGAGTATGTGTATTCGCGGTCCATGCCCGGCCAGAGCATCGTGACGGTCCGATTCTATGTTGGTCAGCCGCTGGAGCCGAGCTACGTGAAGCTGATCCGCAAGCTGAACGAGAACATGGACCGGACTACGCCGGGTGCGGCGGGATGGGTGGTGAAGCCGATCGACGTGGACGATGTGCCGATCGTAACGTTCACGCTGACGAGCGGCTCGCGCGGCGATTATGAACTGCGGCGGATGGCGGAGGAGGTGGTGGACCGTCTGCAGGGAGTGCAGAACGCCGGCGTCGCGTATGTTGTGGGCGGACGGCCGCGGGAGCTTCTGATCCGGCCTTCGGCGGCGCGCATGGCTTCCTACCGGATATCGGCGCTGGAGCTGAGCCGCGCGATTCAAGGCTCGAACTCGAGCGTGCAGGCGGGGGCCTTCGACCGCAACGACCGGGACGTGCGGGTCGAGGCGGGCGAGTTCATTGCTGACGCGCGGGATTTGCAGAACCTGGTGGTGGGGGTGTGGAACGGACGGCCGGTTTATTTGCGGGACGTGGCGGAGGTGAGCGACGGCGCGGGCGAGTTCACCGACTACGTGCGGTTTCACCGGGGCGCCGCGTGGAATCATCCGAAGGAAGAAGGCGCGGCGGGAAGTCTGGTTGGCTCCAGTCCCCAACCGCCCAGTTACAGCGCCCAGCCAGCGGTCACAATTGCCGTTGCGAAGAAGCACGGCACGAACAACGTGTGGGTGGCCGAGGACCTGCTGAAGCGGATGGGCGAACTGAAAAAGGAGATTCTGCCCGCGGACGTCCAGGTTGTTGTGACGCGCAACTATGGCGTCACGGCGAACGACAAGGTCAGAGAGCTGGAAGAAGGGTTGGTGGTTGCGATCGGGGTGGTGATGGCGCTGCTCGCCATCGGGCTGGGATACCGGCAGGCGCTGGTAGTGGCGATCGCGGTGCCGTGTGTGTTCGGTTTGACGCTGGTCGTGAACTACCTGCTGGGATTCTCCATCAACCGGGTTACGCTGTTCGCTTTAACGGTGGCGTTGGGGCTGCTGGTGGACGACCCGATCGTGGATGTGGAGAACATTCACCGGCATTTCAAGATGCGCGGGAAAGCGACGGCGGAGGTGGTGCTGGAGGCGGTGAATGAAGTACGGCCGCCGCTGATTGCGGCGACGTTCGCGGTGATTCTCTCATTTTTGCCGCTGTTGTTCGTCACCGACATGATGGGCCAGTATTTGCGGCCGATGGCGGCGAACATTCCGGTGACCATGCTCATGTCGCTGGTGGTGTCGTTCACGATCACGCCATGGCTGGCCTACCGGATGCTGAAGGGTCAGGCTGGCGACGCGGGGCACGGCGCGACGCCACAGGTCTCGTTTCAGAGAACGCGGCGATTTTTCGATGCCACGCTGATGCCGCTGGTACGGCGGAGGCGGCGCGGACGGCTGTTTCTGCTTGTGGTGATGGTGCTGTTTATCGGCAGCGTGCTGCTGGTTCTGACGCGGCGGGTGCGCGTGAAACAACTGCCGTACGACAACAAGGACGAGATGCTGCTGGTTCTCGATATGCCGTCGGGGACGACGCTCGAGCGGACGGACGCCGCGGCGCGCGACTTCGAACGGTACCTGGCGTCTGTGCCGGAGATCACGGACTACGAGGCTTATGTAGGGACCACGTCGCCGGTGGATTTCAACGGCCTGATGCGCCAGTACTTTCTGCGCCGGGCGCCGAACCGCGCCGACATACGCGTAAATCTCATTCATAAGACGGAGCGCACCGAGTCCAGCCATTCGCTCACATTGCGGATACGAAGCGACCTCACGGAGATTGCGCGGCGCGATCAGGTGAAATTGAAAATCGTGGAGCTGCCGGCGGGGCCGCCGACGATGTCCACGCTGGTTGCGGCGGTCTATGGCGGGCCGACGCAGTCTTACCGGGATCTGATCGACGCGGCTTCCATCGTGAAGGCACGGATGGAGCGGGAGCCGGGGGTGGTGGACGTGGACGACACGGTCGAGGAAGACCAGACGAAATACGTGTTCGAGGTGGACAAGCAGAAGGCCGCGCTGAACGGCGTATCGACGGACGATGTCTCACGGACGATTGCGCTTGCGCTTGGCGGCCAGGCCGTGGGAGCGGCCCAGATCCCGCACGAGCGAAACCCGGTGAAGATCATGCTTTGGTTTCCCCGGGCGGAGCGATCGAGCCGGATCGACCTGGCCCGGATTTACGCGAAGGGTTCGGGCGGGAACCTGGTTCCGATATCGGAGCTGGGGGCATGGCGGACGACGGTAGAGGACAAGACGATATATCACCGGCAGCTCGAGCGCGTGGTGTACGTGACGGGGGAGATGGCGGGACGGCCGCCGGTAGAAACGATTCTGGATCTGCGGGCGGATGAAGTGCAGGGCTACGGGCGCGGTTTCGTGGATCTGCAGGCGCAGGCGCGTCCTTTGAATCAGCGGACGATGTTTCGGAGGGGCGGCGGCATTCGGTGGGCGGCGCCCGAAGGGATCGCCGTTCATTGGTGGGACGAAGGCGAGATGTATATTTCGCTCCACCTGTTCCGCGACCTGGCGCTGGCGATGCTGGTTGCATTGATCGCCATCTACATCATCCTGATGAACCAAACGGGGTCTTTCCGTTTACCGCTAACGATCATGCGTGCGATTCCGCTGATGGTGATCGGCGTGATGCCAGGGTTCTGGCTGTTGAACCAGTTCGGGCAGCGCCATATTGGCGGCTTCCTGAATCCGATGTTCTTTTCGGGCCCGGCATTCATCGGCATGATCGCGCTGGCGGGTATCGTGACGCGGAACTCGATCATCATTGTGGATTTCATCCAGCTTGGGTTACTGCGCGGATTGAGGCTGGATGAGGCGATTCTCGAAAGCGTTACGGTGCGTCTGCGGCCGATTCTGCTTACCTCCGGTGCGGCCGTGTTAGGGGCGCTGCCGATCACGCTCGATACGGTGTTCGGAGGGATGGCATGGGCGCTGATCTTCGGGCTGATCGTGTCGACTCTGTTCTCGCTGTTCGTGATTCCGGTGACTTACAACGTGGTGTACGCGAACAAAGCGGACCATGGCCTGCCGGAGCAAATTCGGAAGAAGCTTGCCGCCAGCCTGGGGCAGGAGCCGGCGGCTCTATGAGGACGCTTATGGGACCGTTAAATAGATACGCCGCAGCGGCTGCGCTGATCTGCGTTCTGGCGGCGGGGGCGGAACCGCCTTCAGAGGCCGGGATGAGTCTGCGGGAGGCGGTGGAGTACGCACTGGCGCATTCGCCGGATTTGAAATCGTCGCAGGCGGAGGTGCAGCGGCGGCAAGGGCTGGTGACGACGGCGCACTCGTATCTGATGCCGCAGGTGGATCTGAATGCGGACGCCCTGCGTTCGCGCTACGCGCATGGTTATCCTTTCGGGGCTGAACCGGCCCAGTTGCGCTTCGACACGGCTCTCTACACCGGGAGCGCCGACTTGAAGTTCCTGGCGTGGGACTTTCATAAGACGGAGTTGGAACTGGCCTCGGCGAGGGAGCGGGTGGAAGCAGCGCGCTCGGCGGCGGAGCGGCGGCGGCAGGAGGTCGTGTTTCAGACGGCGCAGCTTTATTTGCAGACACTGGCGTATTCGGACTTGATCGGCGCGGCGGAAGCGCGGGAAAAGAGCTTGCGATCGCTGTTGGACCTGACCAATGGGCTGGTGAAGGGAGGCCGGGCGGTGCCGGTGGATGCGCTGAAGATACAGACACGGCTGGCGCAGGTGGAAAGCGACCTGGCTACGCTCGAGTCGGGGCGGAGATCGTCGTTGAGCGCGCTGGCGGCGGTGATGGGATTTGAGGGAGAGCTGCCTGTGTTGAGGTATACACCGGCGCCGACGGACCTGCCTCCAGCGCCGGCGCCGGAGGGGGAGTTACTGAACTCGGCGAAAGCGGCGAGGTTCGATGTTGTGTCGCAGAATCATGAAATCCTGGCCGGAGAGCACGCCGAAGAAGCGTCGCACAAATCCGCCTGGCCGCGAATCGACCTCCGCGCGTCGGCGATTCAATACGGCTCGAACGTTCCGGTTGGCTTCCCGGAGTTGATCGGCAAGATGCTTCCGGATTTCCCCTCGACGTTGCCCTCACCGGGGAACGCGGCTACGGACTGGGTGCTCGGGGTACATGTCTCATTCCCTTTGTTTGACGGCGGCCGGCGGAAGGGCGAGATGCAAGCAGCGCAGGCGCAGGTGGAGGAATCGCGGCTGGCACAGAGGCAGTTGCAGTTTCGCATCGACAGAGAGGTGCGAACGGCGATGGCGGACCTGGAGAGTGCGAAGAGCCGGGTAACGGCGCTGAAGGATTCCGTCAGGGAAAGTGAGCGCGTGCTGCACGATGAGCGTCTGAAGTTCGAGGCGGGACGCAGCGTGATTAACTTCGTGCTGGATGCCGAGTCCGCGCTGCTGACGAATCAGAGTCTGCTTTCGCAGGCCCAGCGGAGTGTCAGTGTGGCGGCGCTGGCTTTGGATTTAAGCAGCGGGCAGATTGACGTCAACCGGCTGCCGTGATCGCGGCCGTGTTTCGTCAGGATGCGACTTCGATTTCCCAGCCGAAGCCGGGCCGGTCGGAAGGGCGCATGTAGATTCCTTCCGGCCCTCGGGTGATTTGGTTGTCTTCCTCGAACCGGCGGTAGACCTCGGGTGGTCCGCCGGGAGGAGGCATGAACATCTCCGACCAGGGGGCGTTGGTAGTGGCCATGGTGAAGTGGACACAGTCCTGGACGCCACCCGCGTGGGGGATGACGGGAATGTCGTAAGCCGCGGCGAGGGCGGCGATTTTGCGCAGGTCGGTTAAGCCGCCGCACCAGTGCACGTCGGGCTGCCAGACGGCGGCGGCGTTGTGCTCGAGAAGTTTCCGGAAGCCGTAGCGGAAATAAACATGCTCGCCTGTGGCGATGCGCGTGGATTTGATGGCCGCTTTCAGGCGGCCGAAGCCAGCGAAGTCGTAAGGCGGCAGGCATTCCTCCATCCAATAGACGCGGTGGGGCGCGAGCATTTCGGCCAGTTCGATGGTGTACTGCTCATTCAAAGCCATCCAGCAGTCGAGCATGATGTCGCCGTCGGGGCCGAGCAGATCGCGCGTGTGCTTCACCAGGGCGGTGTTCTTGCGCATGCCCTCGCGGCCATCGGCGGGACCGTACGGGAGGGCCAGCTTCAGGCGGCGATAGCCGAATTGGATGTGCTGCTCGATATCGTTTCCCGTGCAGTAGGTGGGAATGCGCGTTTTGGTTTCGCCTCCGAGCAGCTTGTAGACGGGCATCTCAAGAGCGTTGCCGATCAGATCCCAGAGCGCGAGATCCACTCCGCTGATGGCGTGCGGGACGACGCCGGCCTGCCCGTAGTATAGGCTGGAGCGAAAAAGGATATCCCAGATGCGCTCGATGTTGAACGGGT
>JAJYKC010000032.1:0-3033 GCA_021788955.1 Acidobacteriota bacterium | reverse complement strand
TCGCCCATCAGGAGTTTGGTGAAATGCCCCGTCACCACCTCGCCTCCGGCCATGCCGCCGGTGCCGTATCCCTTCACGCCCTTGTCGGTTGCGATCTCGACCGTGAAGCCTTCGAGCTTTCCGGGATCCGGCATGAACAGGGAGCGCTGGGGTTTGTACTCCGGGTAGACGGACATCGGGTTGGCCACCTCGACGCCGCCGGTGGACCAGGAGCCTTGCGTTGGCTGATAGTTGG
Source organism: Acidobacteriota bacterium (assembly GCA_021788955.1). Next base: position 2,798 of record JAJYKC010000032.1, on the reverse strand, counting down.
GAACGGGCCGCTTGGGGCGCGTGTGGACCAGCCGTACGCTGGTGATCTTCAACTTACTCTTTTCGTCTTGCAAGGGAGGTGGCGCGACACCGGCCTGATCGGCTACGCCCAAGGCCGCCGTGCCACCGAACGCGAGAAAACTCCGCCGCAGCATAAACGAGTATTTTAGTCTCGCGTGAAGACGAGCGAGAAACTGGCGATCATCGGAAAGGCCGGCAGCTGCGAAATAGGGATTTCAGCTTCCACTTCAGAGGGCGTGCCGCAACCACCGGGCTGGCCCAAACGGCGCGTCCGAGGGCCACCAAAGCCGGCACGGGCCTTCGCGCCCTGGAGTGAATCACGCAGGCGGAGAGCATTGCCGTTGCAAGGGCGGATCTCGGAATCGGGCCGGGCCTTGAAAGATCGGTCAATTCTTCAAATAACTGCTGGACTGCATCGTGCTGAGAGGCTTGTAACATGGCTCCGATCCAGGAAACATAAGCGGAGATAAGAGCGTGCCGTTGCGACGCCTGGCTCACCCCAAGTTTCTCTACAAACTCGCCAGAGATGACCGGCCCGTCGCAGGGCGGTTCAGCGCACTGCCGTTCCCGGAGTGTCGAGAGTGCATGGGCAGCGAGGGCGGAAAGACTTTGCTGTTTGAGATTACGAACGGAGACTCCCTCCGGATGGGTCCTTTTGCGGAGCACGACATCGGGCAGGTTCGCCACTTTCCCGTGCTCGATGAGGCGAAGGCAGAGGTCGTAATCTTCTGCGTGCATGAACTGAGATCTGTAGCCTCCGGCTTCGTCAAAGGTTTGCTTTCGCATCACCACGGCGGAATGAAAAATGGGAAATGAAAAGGAGCGCAAAGCAGTTCGAATCGTCTCGTCTTCGAAAGGCGGCCGGACAAGGAACAGCCATCTTCCCCGATCGTCGATTACCTCGACAGCGCCACCGAGGAGGCCAACTTCCTCGTGATGCTCTAGGAACCGGATCTGCCGATCGAGGCGGTCCGGCATGGACACGTCGTCGGCGTCCAACCGGGCGAGGTACTTGCCCTGCGCGAGGGCGCATCCAAGGTTGAGAGACGCGATCAGTCCCTTGTTTTGCTGGGCGAAGACGCGCACCCGTGGATCGCTCTTCTCGTAGCGTTCCAGTATCAACGCCGTGCGGTCCGTCGAACCGTCGTTGACAATGATGAATTCGAAGCCACGAAAGGTCTGATTCAGGATGCTCTCGATCGCCTCGGCGAGGAACCGCTCGCCATTGAAGACACTCATGACGACGGAGACAGCCGGTTTAGGCACCATTTCTTCTAAGTCCAGAGTATGCTGAATTGACGGTTTGACTCGGGAGGAAGAAGATGCGACGCAGAACATTTCTCACTGCTTCTGGTCTTTCCGGTTCCGCGATGGCCGCGTTGGCTTTGGAAGGCCCCGAAGCGGGCGCGGCAACCGCAGAGATCCCGCGGCGCGTGTTCGGAAAGACGGGCGAGAAGCTGACGATCATCGGACAGGCCGGCGGCCGTTTCCCTCTGTGCAGTTTTGAAGACGCCAAAGCCGTTACGCTGCGCGCGTATGAGTTGGGAATCAACTATTTCGACTGCGCACGGATTTATTGGGACGGCAAGTCGGAAGAGGTTTACGGCGCGGTTTTGCCGCCGTTTCGGAAGCACATTTTTCTGACGACGAAATCGCCGCAGCGCAGCCGGGCCGGCGCGCAAGCTGACCTGGAGAAGTCTCTGAGGGCGTTGAAAACGGATTACGTCGACCTCTGGCAGATCCACCAGGTGAGCACGATGGAGGAAGTGCACCAGATCTTCGCTCCGGGCGGCGCGATCGAAGCCTTTGAATCGGCCAAGAAAGCGGGGAAATGCCGTTTCATCGGTTTCACGGGGCATCATGATCCGGAAGTTCATCTGGCGATGCTGAAGAGCTACGGCAAATACGACACGATCCTGATGCCGCTGAATCCCGCCGACCCGGCGTATCTGAGTTTCGAAAAGATGGTTCTGCCGGTGGCGGTGGAGCGCGGACTGGGGATTCAGGCGATGAAGAGTACAGCCAACGCAGGACTGCTGTCGAATCTGCATGTGAAAGACTGCCTGACGTATGTGCTTAGTTTGCCGGTTCACTGCCTGGCGCTGGGCTGCACGACGGTTGGCCAGATTGAGGACGACGTCCGCATCGCGCGGCAGTTCCGTCCGATGCCGGAGGAGCAGATGGCCGAGATCCGGAAGCGCGCCAGCGGGCTGGCCGGGCCGCGGCTGGAGAACTGGAAACGCGATGTGAGCCAGAGGGCTTCCGGGCGCCGGTATTGGGATGGGGCGCCGGCTTAGCCGGTGTCGGAAGGGCGACGATGCTTTCGCGTAGAAATTTGCTTCGGTCGGGGGCCGGCGCCGGTTTGCTGGGTCTACCAACGCACGCCCAGCCGAGTGAAAAGCGCGCGCTGGCGCTGATCGGCGACCGGTATCACAATGCGGACTACATTCGAGTGGCGCTCGACCGCACGTTCGAGGGTCTCGATGTGAAGGTCGACTACACGATTAACTACGATCAGCTTTCCCGCAGCCTGCTGAGTAATTATCAACTGTTCGTTTGTCTGCGTGATGGCATGATCTGGCCGGACGGATATAGCGGCCCGGACGCATACCCCTATGAACAGAATTTGGAGAATCGCGGTACATTTCCGGAGCCTCAGCCGCGGAAGTGGCTTCGGGAAGAACAGGCCGCGGCTCTCAAGGAATTCGTGGAGGGCGGCAACGGATTTTACTCGATGCACAACAGCAGCCATGTTTCGCTCGCATCGAAGACGAGATC
>JAJYKC010000031.1 GCA_021788955.1 Acidobacteriota bacterium | reverse complement strand
CCGGCTGCGAAAGAAGATCCTGAAAGCGAACCAGCGCTAGCCGGGTCGCATTGCGCGCGTTGGAACCGAGCCGCGACCGCCAGGGAGCGGTCCCCGCCGCCCAGCTCCGTTCTGTGTGGCATTAACTGGATAACTTTGCCTGTAGGAGCTCCCGCACGGCTGCGGGGTCTGCCTGGCCCTGCGTGGCCTTCATGACTTGGCCGACGAGGTAGCCGATCACGGCGGTTTTGCCGGAGCGGTACTGCTCCACCTGTTTCGTGCTGGCGGCCAGGACTTCGTTCACGATCCGGTCGAGTTCACCCTTGTCGCTGATCTGGCGGAGTCCTTCGCGTTCCATGATGACGCCGGGCGAATCGCCGGTTTCCACCATCCGGGCGAAGATTTCCTTGGCGAGTTTGCCGCTGATTTCGCCCTTGGCGATGAGCGTGCACAACTCGCCTAGACGGCTTGCCGGAACGGGAGATTCCTCGATCGGTTTGCCATCGAGCGCGCCCATGAGATCGCCGGTCACCCAGTTGGCGGCAACGCGGGCGTCGCCGCAGGCTTTAACGACGGCCTCAAAATAGTCGCTCAGCTCCCGGCTGCCGGTGAGCACCTGCGCGTCGTATTCGCGGAGCCCGTAGGAGGCGATGAACCGCGCGCGCTTTTCGGCGGGCGGCTCGGGCATGCCGGCGCGGATCTGTTCAAGCCACTCGGCGGAAATGCGCACGGGAGCAAGGTCGGGCTCGGGGAAATAGCGGTAGTCGTGCGCGTGCTCCTTGCTTCGCATGGAGACGGTTTCGCCGGTGTCGGCGTTGTAAAGCCGCGTTTCCTGTATGAGACGGCCGCCGCTCGAGAGCACCCGGGCCTGCCGCGCGATCTCGTGTTCGATGGCGAGGCGGGCAAAGCGGAAAGAGTTCAGGTTCTTCACTTCGGCCTTGGTGCCAAGCTTGGTCTCGCCGCGAGGGCGGATGCTCACGTTGGCGTCGCAGCGAAGCTGGCCCTTCTCCATGTCGCACTCGGATACGCCCAGGAACTGCATGGATTCTTTCAGCGCGGTGAGGTACGCGTAGGCCTCGTCCGGAGTGCGGATGTCGGGCTCGCTGACGATTTCGATGAGCGGGGTTCCGGCGCGGTTGAGGTCGACATAGGTGTAGTCGGCGCTATCGCGGAATCCGTCGTGGATGCTTTTCCCGGCATCGTCCTCCAGGTGGACCCGCGTGATCCCGATGCGCTTGGCCCCTCCGCCGGCGGCGGGAACCTCAACCCACCCGTGCTCGGCGAGCGGTTCGTCGTATTGAGAAATCTGGTAGCCCTTGGGCAGGTCCGGATAGAAGTAATTCTTGCGGGCGAAGCGCGACACGGGGTTCACGCGGCAGTGAAGGCCGAGCGAGGCGCGAACGGCCATTTCAACGGCGGCGCGGTTGAGCACGGGCAGCGCGCCGGGGAGTCCAAGGCAGACCGGACATACATTCGTGTTGGCTGGCGCTCCGAAGCTGGTCGCGCAGGCACAGAAGATCTTGGTGCGCGTAGCGAGTTGCACGTGCACTTCAAGGCCGATCACGGCTTCGTATTTGGCGGTCAGGTCCTCTGTTTCCGCTGCCATACTAAAGGACATGACCCATTATAGGAAGCTCGGCGGGTTTGCCCTGAGCTTTCTGGCTTGCGTCATCTCGTGCGGAGTGCGGCTGTGGGCGGCCGACGCGGACCTCCTGCTGAAGAACGGCCGGATCTGGACGGGAGATCCGGGCGACCCTTGGGCCGAGGCCGTGGCAATTCGCGGATCGCGGATTCTGGCCGTCGGGAATAACAACGCCGTCGCCGGCCAGGCGGGCGCCCACTCGAACGTGATCGACCTGCACGGACGCCTGGCGATTCCCGGCTTTCATGAGGCGGCAACGCAGTTTCTGGCGGGTTCAATGGCGATGAGCGGAATTGACCTCACCGGAGCCTGCTCGCTCGCGGAAATGCAGGCGCGGGTGCATGACTATGCGGCGGCGCATCCCAAAGAGCCGTGGCTCATCGGGTCGGGCTGGCAGACGGAATGTTTTCCGGATCACCGGTTGCCGGCCAGGCAGGATCTTGATGCGGTGGTGCGGGACCGTCCGGTGTTTCTGCGCGCCGCCGGCGCCCAGGTGGCGTGGGTCAATTCGCGGGCGCTGCAACTCGCCGGGATCACGGCGCAGACCCGGTATCCGGGCCTCGGGCAGATTGTAACGGACCCGAAGACGAACGAACCAACCGGCTGTCTGAGAGAAGGTGCGCAGCACCTGGTAACGAAGGTGATTCCCGATCCGGCGCGAGCGCATAAGCTGGCGGCGCTGGAGCAGGCCATCAAACTCGCGGCGTCGCTCGGAATCACGGGCATCGATAATGCCGGCGGCGACGCGGAACTCGTGTCGTTGTTCGACGATCTCGACCGGGAGAAGAAGCTGGCGCTGCGTGTAAACCTCACGCTCACGATTTCTCCCGCGATGCTACCCAACGCGGTGGAGCGGATCGTCGAGATGAAACAGACGTACCGGAGTCCGAGGTTGCGGGTGACCGGCGCGCGGTTCGTTCTGGATGGCTCCGTGGCGCTGCGCACCGCGGCCTTGCTCGCGCCCTACAGCGATGCGCCCGCTTCTTCAGGCCGGCTGGACTGGACGCCGGAGTCCTACGAAAGCTTGGTTGCGCAGTGTGACGCGGCGGGACTGCAGGTGGTGACGCATGCCGCCGGCGACCGGGCAGTGAGGATGGCCCTGGATGCGTATGAATACGCGCGGCGGGAGAATGGACCGCGCGACTCGAGGTGGCGTATCGACGGCATCGAGACCATCGCGCCGGGCGATGTCCCGCGGGTGGGACGTTTGGGCGTAGTAAGCGGGGCGGCGCCTGCGGAGGCTTTGGAAGGCTCCCTGGATGTGTTCGAGCGGGCAGTGGGGCCGGAGCGGCTGAAGTTCTGCTATCCGTGGGAATCGCTCGAAAGCGGTGGGGCGAAGCTGGTGTTCTCGAGCGGATGGCCGCTCGAGCGCTCCCTCGATCCAATTCGGGCGATTTACGCGGCGGTGAACCGGGTTACTCCGGACCGCAAGCCGGCGGGAGGATGGGTGCCCGCGCAGAAGGTAGGAGTGGAGACCGCCGTCCGCGCATTCACGGTGGATGCGGCTTACGCATCGTTTGCGGAGAGGCAGTGGGGCCAGATCCGCGCCGGGATGCTGGCGGACGTCGTGGTGCTTTCGCGGGATTTGTTCGAGACGTCGCCGCTGGAGCTAAACTCGGCGCGCGTCGACATGACGATCTTCGATGGAAAGATCGTCTACAGCACCACCAGCGAGCAGTAGGTCACCACACCCCCGGCTGAGCCGCTCCGCAAGGGACTGCTCGACCCGCTCGATCTCGCCTCCCGCGGCGCGCCGGTCCGCATCATCCCAACCGGCGACTGCGAAACCGAGCCGCGACCGCAAGGGAGCGGTCCCCTCCCGATCCGCCCCACTGCACGCCCCACCACGACTCTTGACGGTACCTCCCGTACCGCCCACGAAAACGACATTCGACGAGGCGGCATAAGATAGGGAGTTAGCTTCCAAGGAGAATCCGTGAGACTACTTACCGTGTTCCTGCTCGCGTTCGTTCCGGTCCTCAGCGCCGCTGACGCACCTGTTCTATTGCGCCAGCCTGCGCTGGGAAAGTCGCGAATCGTATTTGTCTACGGAGGCGACTTATGGTCGGTGGCGCGCGCGGGCGGGGAGGCGGTGCGGTTGACCGCCGGGGCGGGAGTCGAGAGTAACCCCGTGTTCTCCCCGGACGGAGAGCAAGTCGCTTTCAGCGGGGAATATGGCGGAAATCCCGACGTATATCTTGTGCGGGCCGGCGGTGGCGAGCCGGCAAGGCTCACGTATCATCCGAGCCCGGATGTACCGGTGGGATGGACCCCGGACGGAAGTAAGATCCTTTTCCGGTCATCGAGGGAAAGCTACGCGCGCTTCTCCCGGTTATTCACGATCGGAGCCTCGGGAGGGTTCCCGGAGTCCGTGCCGCTGCCGGAGGCCTGGAGCGGAGCTTACTCCCCCGACGGCAAGCGGATGGCCTATATGCCGGTAACGCCGGCCAACGCGGCCTGGAAGCGGTATCGGGGTGGCGAGACGACGAAGATCTGGATCGCCGACCTGGCGACGGCGCATATCGAGGCGATTCCGAGGCAGAACTCGAACGATTCGAATCCGATGTGGATCGGCGACCGGATTTACTTCCTCTCGGACCGTTCCGGGCCGATTACTTTGTTCCGGTACGACATCGGTTCGAAGAAAGTCACATCGCTGATCCGCAACAACGGCTTTGATTTCAAGAATGCGAGTGCGTTCGGGGATGCAATCGCATACGAGCAGTTCGGAACCATCTATCTCTACGACATCCCCACCGGGAAATCGAAGAAGGTGGACATCACGGTGCATGGGGATGTTACAGCCCTGCAACCGGCGATCGAGAGCGTATCGTCCAGGATTACCTCCGCCGGGATTTCACCAACCGGCGTGCGCGCGGTCTTCGAAGCCCGCGGGGACATTTTCACGGTGCCCGCCGAGAAGGGAAGCGTCCGTGACTTGACGAATACGCCGGGCGTGGCGGAACCCTATCCCTCGTGGAGTCCGGACGGGATGCGGATCGCCTACTTTTCCGATGAATCGGGCGAGTACGAATTGCATCTGGCGCCGCAAAATGGCATCGGTCCGGTGGAGAAAATATCGCTTGGAAATCCGCCGGCGTTTTTCTACAATCCCGCCTGGTCGCCAGACGGCAAGAAGATCGCGTACACGGACAACCGGCTCAATGTCTGGATGATCGACCTCGCGGCGAAGAAGCCCGTCAAGGTAGACACGGACACGTATCAGACGCCGTTTCGTGACCAGGACCCCGTATGGTCGCCGGACAGCCGGTGGCTCGCGTACAACAAAGTGCTCGAGAATCATCTCCGCGCGGTGTTTGTCTATTCCCTCGATACGGGGAAGAGCACGCAAATCACCGACGGCATGAGCGACGCGGTATACGCGCAGTGGGACAAGAGCGGAAGGTATCTTTTCTTCACGGCGAGCACGGATACCGGACTTACCACCGCGTGGCTCGATATGTCGAGCATCGGGCATCGGGTGACGCGCAGCGTCTACGCGGTGGTGCTGCGGAAGGAAGATCCGTCTCCTGTCGCGCCGGAAAGCGACGACGAGAAAGCGAAGACCGCGGCGGAAGAGAAGCCGAAGAGCGGAGAAGCGAAAACCGGCGCGGCGAAACAGCCCCCGGAAGTCCGGATCGATTTCGCGGGTATCGATCAGCGGATTGTCGCGCTGCCGATTCCGGAGCGAACCTACGAGGCGATGGTATCGGGCAAGGAAGGAGTTCTGTATCTGCTCGAGACCGCTGGCGGCGGCGATGGCTTCCGCGACCGGCCGGCATACACCGTGCAGACGTTCGACCTGAAGACGCGGAAAACGGAAAAGTTTCTGGACGGCGTGAACGAGCTTGACGTATCGGCGGACGGCGAGAAGATGCTGGTGCTGCAGGGCAAGGCGTGGAGAATTGTCTCCGCGACAGCGCGCCCAAAGCCCGGTGATGGCGCGTTGAAGCTGGAGGGGATGGAGATGCGCATCGATCCGCGCCAGCAATGGCGGCAGATGTACAACGAGGTCTGGCGGATCGAGCGGGATTTCTTCTATGATCCGAACTTGCACGGGCTGAGCCTGAAGGCGGCTGAGGCGAAATACCGGCCTTATGCGGAGAACGTAGCGAGCCGGGAGGATCTCAACTATGTCTTCGAGGATATGTTGGGAGAACTCACGGTCGGACATCTGTTCGTGCGGGGCGGAGCGATGCCGGAAGTGAAGCGGGTTCCCGTCGGGCTGTTGGGCGCGGATTACCGGATCGACAACGGGCGTTACCGGTTTGCGCGGGTCTATAGCGGCGAAAACTGGAATCCGACGCTGCGCGCGCCGCTGACGGAACCGGGAGTGAATGTTGCGGCCGGCGACTATCTCCTGGCAGTGAACGGCAAGGACGTGAGGCCGCCGGATAACGTGTACTCGTTCTTTGAAGCAACGGCGAATAAGCAGGTGGTTCTCCGGGTCGGCCCGGACCCAACGGGCGCCAATTCGCGCGAAGTGACCGTGGTTCCGCTAGAGGACGAGACGGCCCTGCGGAACCGGGACTGGATTGAAGCAAACCGGCGTAAGGTGGATCAGTTGAGCGGCGGCAAGTTGGCCTATGTCTACTTGCCGAACACCGCGGGCGCGGGATACACAAACTTCAATCGCTATTACTTCGCGCAGCTTGGCAAGGAAGGCGCGGTCATCGACGAGAGGTTCAACGGCGGCGGTGACATTGCCGACTACATCATCGACTATCTGAAGCGGCCGCGGACGAACTTCTTCACCACGAGGTACGGGCAGGATTTTCCGACCCCGCAGAATCAGATCTTCGGGCCAAAGGTCATGATCATCAATCAATATGCCGGCTCGGGCGGCGACGCGATGCCGTGGCTGTTCCGGGATCGGCACGTGGGCAAGCTCGTCGGCACCCGCACCTGGGGCGGATTGGTTGGAATCTTCGGCTTTCCAGAGTTGATTGACGGCGGCTCGGTCACCGCGCCAAACCTGGCCTTCTACAACCTGACCGGGGAGTGGGACGTGGAGAACCACGGCGTGCCGCCCGATGTCGAAGTGGATTACGATCCGGCCCTCGTCCGCCAGGGCCACGACCCGCAACTCGAAAAGGCGGTGGACGTCTTGATGGAGGAAGTGAAAGCTCACCCGCTGCCGAACTATCGCAAGCCGCCATATCCGAATTACCACCAGAACGTCAATTGAGTGCTCATTGACCGGGCAGACACTTTCCCTTCGGCCGACCAAGGATGTTACCGAGCCGCGACCGCAAGGGAGCGTCTCTTCCTGTCGCCGGCCCGCAAGCGGGAGCCCCGGCCACAACCTTTCGTCCCTTTCCGGGTTCGCTAGAAAAGAGACGGGCGAAATGCGGACCGGATTCATCGCGGTGTGTTTATTGGCGATAGGCACTCTGGTGGTGTCGCCCGCGGAGACGAAGCAGGATCCATTCGCGAAAAAGCTCGACAAGGACCGCGAAGTGCTCCACGCCCTAAACCGGCTCACCTTCGGCCCGCAGCCGGGCGACGTGGAGCGGGTGGAGCGGATCGGCCTGAAGAAGTGGATCGAGGAGCAGCTTCATCCCGAAAAGATCGGCGACAACCCGGAACTTGACGAAAAGCTGGATGTGCTGGAAACGCTCCGGCTTACAGAGGGCCAGCTTCTGCTCGCGTATCCTCCGCCGTTCCTGATCCGGCAGTATGCCAACGGAAGCCTGCCGCTGCCACGCGAGCAAGAGGCCCGCCAGATCGCCGAAGACCTCGTCGCAAAGCTAAGAGAGCGGAAACAGGATGGCGACAGTGGAGCACGCCCCCGGCCGGCCATGATGTCTCCCGCTGACCGGCGGAAGTTCTGGCAGGCGAATAACCCGCAACAGGCGGTGACCTATGACTTGTGGGAAGCGAAGATCTACCGCGCGGCGTTGAGCGACCGGCAGCTTCTCGAGGTTTTGGACGATTTCTGGTTTAACCACTTCAACGTTTTTCTCGATAAAGGAGTGGACCGGTACCTGATTGCGCAATACGAGCGCGAAACGATCCGTCCGAACGTTTTCGGCAAATTTGGCAATTTACTCGAAGCTACGGCCAAGAGTCCGGCCATGTTGTTCTACTTGGACAACTCGCAATCCGTGGGAACATTCAGCCGGTTGGCGGAGCGGCAGCGCCTCGCAGGGAAAAAGCCGCGCGGGTTGAACGAGAACTACGCGAGGGAGCTGCTGGAACTCCACACGCTGGGCGTGAACGGTGGATACACGCAAAAGGACGTGATTGAAGTGGCGCGCTGTTTCACCGGCTGGACGATTCGCGAGCCGCGGCAGGGCGGCGGATTCTACTTCAACCCCAACATGCACGACACGGGGAAGAAGGTGGTCTTGGGCCATGTGATCAAAGAAGGCGGTGGAATTGAGGACGGAGAGAAGGTGCTCCGGATTCTGGCGCACCATCCTGCGACCGCGCGCCACATCAGTTACGAATTGGCCCAGCGGTTCGTCGCCGACACACCTCCACCGGCGCTGGTGGACCGGATGGCGCAGACGTTTCTCTCGAAAGACGGCGACCTGCGCGAAGTGATGAAGACCATGCTCAACTCGGGGGAGTTCTGGAGCGAGGGATCGTATCTGGGGAAGATCAAATCGCCGTTTGAATTCGCCGTGAGCGCGGTGCGCGCGCTCGACGTGGACCTAGACGATGCGTTTGTGCTGAGCAATCAACTGGCGGCGTTGGGCGAGCCGCTCTATCGGAAGCGGGATCCGAACGGGTATTCCAACTCGGGTTCGGATTGGTTGAACTCGGCGGCGCTGCTGGCGCGGATGAACTTCGCGATGGCCCTGGCGGGGAACCGGATCCGCGGAGTTACAGTGGCGGCAAAGCGGTTCCGCGAAGAGGCGGACGCGGGAGCAATTGCGGAGTCGCTCCTGCTTCGCCCGCCGGGAGAGCAGACAATGCAGGCGATCACGGCGGCGCAGGCGCAAAGCAAGACCGGACCCGGCTATGTCATGGGGCTTGTCATCGGCTCGCCGGATTTTCAGCGCCACTAGGAGGCGAGATGTTCTCGCGCAGGTTCTTCCTGAAGGGTTCGGCGCTGGCGATGTTCGGCGTCGGAGGCGCGCCGGCGTGGTTGGCGCGGGCGGCGGCGCAGACTGGTTCGCGGCGGAAAGTATTGGTCGTGGTATTTCAGCGCGGAGCCGCCGATGGACTGAATATCGTCGTGCCGTATGGGGAAAGCCGTTACTACTCGCTTCGGCCTACGATTAACGTGCCAAGGCCGGGGAACGGGGACGATGCTGCCGTGGATCTCGACGGATTCTTCGGGTTGCACCCCTCCCTCGCTCCGCTGAAGCCGTTGTATGAGGCGAAGACATTGGCGATTGTGGAGGCGGTCGGTTCCCCCGATCCGACGCGGTCGCACTTCGACGCGCAGGACTTCATGGAATCGGGCACACCGGGCCGCAGGGCGACGCAGAGTGGATGGCTGAACCGGGCCTTGCCTGCCGAGCGCGGCACTCTTTCCCCGCTGCGCGCCGTGAGCTTGGGGCCTGAACTACCTTTGACGCTCCGTGGCGCGAACCCGGCGGTGGCTGTGGCGAACCTCCAAAGCTTCCGTCTGCCCGGGCCCTCTGTGACGGGCGCATTCGCGAGCATGTACGGCGATGCCGCGGACTCAACGCTGCGGAGCGCCGGCAGGGAAACCTTCGAGGCGATGGCGATCATCCAACGATTGGATCAGGAACCCTATGCGCCTTCGGGTAACGTGGAGTATCCGAACGGACGGCTGGGCCAGAGCCTTCGGCAAATTGCGCGGTTGATCAAAGCCAACGTGGGCCTGGAGGTGGCCTTCGCTGAGATTGACGGTTGGGATCACCACGTGAATGAAGTGGGTGCGAACGCGACCGAGGGGCAGCTTGCGAATGTGCTGCGGGAGTTCGGCGGATCGCTCGCTGCTTTTTATGCGGACCTGGGTCCGCGTATCGAGGACGTGACGGTGGTTACGATGTCGGAGTTCGGCCGGACCGCGCACGAGAACGGCGACCGGGGAACCGACCATGGTCACGCGAACGTGATGTTCGTGATGGGCGGTGGCGTCCGCGGAGGGCGCGTGTACGGAGACTGGCCCGGACTGGCCGGTGGGCAGCTTTACGAAGGCCGCGACCTGGCGCTTACCACCGACTTCCGGGACGTGCTCGCGGAAGCGGTGGTCAAACAACTTGGAAACCGGGACTTGGGGAGCGTGTTTCCGGGTTACGGCCAGCCGCGTTTCAGGAACCTGCTCATTTAGTCTGGCGCGAGGCGAAGCGCCACGCGGTCTCGACGATGCTATCGAGCGAGGTGTACTGCGGCTTCCAACCGAGTTCGCTTTGCAGGCGCGTAGAGGAGGCGACGAGCGAAGGTGGGTCGCCTTCGCGGCGCGGGCCGGTGCGGAATGGGACGGCGCGGCCAGTCACTCGCTCAACGGCACGGATCACTTCTTTGACCGAGTAGCCCTGCCCAACGCCCGCGTTGTAGACCTTCGATGCGCCCCCGCGCAGCAAGTGATCGACCGCGAGGATGTGAGCCTCGGCCAGGTCGCGCACGTGAATATAGTCGCGGATGCAGGTGCCGTCGGCGGTCGGGTAGTCT
>JAJYKC010000030.1 GCA_021788955.1 Acidobacteriota bacterium | reverse complement strand
GGTGGCGACGGTATTTGACATGGCCTCTACCCGCGAGGCGGCCCGCGAAGCCGGCACGCGCGTGGCCGTGCTGCTTCGCAATGAAGGCAACGTGCTGCCGCTAGCGAAAAGCATTCAACGCGTGGCGGTCATCGGACCTCTGGGCAACACCGACGATCTACTGGGTTCCTGGACGCTCGCCAACGCACACGAACATGCGGTCACGGTGGTGGATGGCATCCGCGAGAAACTGGGCTCGAATGCACGAGTCGAAGCGGCGCCGGGCGTGCAGATTTCGCGCCGTTATCCGTCCTTCTTCGACATGCTGCTGGGCGCTAAGCCCGAGCCGAAGTGGGACGCCGAGCGGGCGAAGGCCGAGTTTTCCCGCGCGTTGGAGCTGGCGCGCGACTCAGACGCGGTTGTGCTCGCACTTGGGGAAAAGCAACAGATGAGCGGGGAAGCCGCGTCGCGGTCCTCGATCGACCTGCCCGGCGAGCAGGAGCAACTGCTCGAGGCGGTGGCTGCCGCCGGCAAGCCCACGGTGCTTGTGCTGATCAACGGACGCCCTCTAAACCTGACCGGCGCCGCGGCTCACGTGCCGGCAATTCTCGAAGCGTGGTATCCGGGCGTCGAAGGCGGCAACTCGATAGCCGATTTATTATTCGGCGACGCGAATCCCGGCGGCAAACTGCCGGTCACCTTCCCGCGGTCCACCGGCCAGATTCCGATTTACTACGCACACAACCTGACGCATCAGCCGGACACCTCGGCGGGATTCACGTCGCGTTATTGGGACGAGCCTTCTTCGCCGCTTTACCCGTTCGGCTACGGGCTGAGCTACACGCAATTCGCGTTCTCGAACCTTCGCGTGAGCGCGCCGTCCACGGCCCGGGGTGGTAAAATCACCGTCTCGGTGGATGTCGAAAATACCGGGCAACGCGCAGGCGACGAGGTGGTGCAGCTTTACCTCCATCAGCGCTCCGGCAGCGCCTCCCGCCCCGTGCGCGAACTGAAGGGTTTCGAACGTGTGCCTCTCGCCGCCGGGCAGAAACGGACGGTCGAATTCCAAATCGGCTCCGCGGAGCGGAGATACTGGAATTGGGCCAAGCACGGGTGGGTGGAGGACGCCTCGAAGTTCGACGTATGGGCGGGCGGGGATTCCACCGCGTCGCTGCACACAACGTTCGACGTGAGCGAATAGAGCTTGCAAAGGAGATCAACTTTTGCGAAAAATATTGGGCTTATCAATCGGATTTCTGCTGATGACCGCCGCGCCGGCGGTGATTTACGGCCATGACGACCACCATTACGAGATGTACTGGGACCGGGACGGCCACGACTGGCACGAGTGGAACGAACGGGAAAGGCACGCCTGGAGAGAATATTTGAGGGAACAGCGCCGGGAGTACCGCGCGTGGAACCGACGCAACCGGCGGGAGCAGCGCGCCTATTGGCGGTGGCGCCATCGGCATCCCGACGCGGGCTCCTATCCTGGAAGCGGCGACCGTTGACGCAGGATAGGGGCGGCGCGCCGTACCCGCGACGCGCCACCATTTTATGACTACTGATTTCCGGCCGGTGGCGGATTCGCCGGTTGAGCCGGAGGAGCCGATGAACCCGGTCCCGAACCCGAACCCGATCCGCCCGGCGCCGGCAGGGGAACGATGACTACGTCGTCCTGGTCGGACTGAATTGTCGCCGAGCCGCAGTCGGTGTTGTTGCCGTCGGAGTCGAACTTGCAGCCGTAGATGCCGGCCTCGCCGACCGAGCATTCTCCGGCGTCGAGTTCAGCGACCCACCAGCCTGAACCGGTGGGCTTCTTGAGCGTATTGCCCTTGCCGTAGACGGCCATCAGGGTCGAGCCGTCGGCCGACTGCCCATTCCGGCACTGGAAGGAACGGTCCTTGCTGACATAAAGGACTTTATGATGATTGTCCCAGGCGACGTCGGTCGTCACCGGGTTGCCGGATCCGTCCACGTCGATATCCTCGGTCCAGAACGAGTGGGCCACGCCACCGGGATGGCCCTTGACGCTAATGGAAGCCTTTCCCTTGCCAAACGTGTCGGCCACTTTTTGTTTCGTCGCCTTCGGACCGGGCTTGGGAGCATCGGCCTTCGCCTTCACGGCCGGACTGACTTTGATATCCGGCACCGAGGGCGGGGGCGGAGCTGGTTTGGCGGCCTCCTTCTTTTCTTCGGGGGCCGGCGCCTTGCTGCACGCTGTGAGAAGCAACAGCGAAGCAACGGGAATCAATGCGATAAGAATGCCAAAACGCGTGCGCTTCATAGTCTCCTTCTTCCGGCGACGCCGCCGGGGCCACCCCGGGTCCGCAGCAGCGCGCGGAACCATTCTCGCACTATGCAGCAGCTAAAGACCGAACCGCTTTCCTTTTGGCTCCGGGTCAGGTAGCCGCGGCGACGCGCAGGGCTTCCCGTTCAATACCGAGCAACATCCCCCGAAAAACAATGTGGTGGAAGGGGACGACGGCGTACCAGTAGAGCAGGCCGAAGAGCCCGCGGGGCTTGAAGAGCGCGATCTGGCGGAGCGTGCAGTGAGCGCGGTCCCACGGCTCGATGCGGAACTCAAGCAGCGCCTCGCCGGGGAGCTTCATTTCGGCCCGAAGCGAGAGACGGCGGCCGGCTTCGTAACCGGTGACGCGCCAGAAGTCGAGCGCTTCGCCAAAGCCGACCGCCTCCGGGTCCCGACGGCCGCGCCGGAGGCCCGGCCCGCCGGCCAGGCGGTCCATCCAACCGCGGATGCGCCAGAGCCAGTCCGCTGCATACCAGCCGTTGCCGCCGCCAACCCGGCACACGGCTCGGAAAACGGTGCGGGAGGGCGCGCTGATGAGGACCTCGCGCACGTCGCGAAACACGGTTCCGCCGGCCCAATCCGGATCGCCCGGAATGGGCCCGGCCATCGACCATGTGGTTTCGACATCGTTCTCGGCGATTTTGCACAACGCGGCGCGGATGGCGTCGCGGACGCTGAGCAGCGGCTGCGGCAGGATCTCACGAATGCGGTCGTCCCGGCACACCACCGGATTCCGGAGGCCTTCGGCAAGGGGCCTGGCAATGGTATGGTTCAGAGGCGTCACCATGTGAATCCAGTACGAGCTGAGGCGCGAGTACGAACTGAGGCGCGGCGTGAGCACCGGCACCGGGAGAATCAGGCGCCGGCTCAAGCCCAGTTCTTCCGCCATGAGTTGCATCAGGTCGCGGTAGCAGAGGACGTCCGGGCCGCCGATGTCGAACACCTGGCCGGAGGTCCTGCGCTCGGCCAACGCTCCGGTGAGATAGCCGATGACGTTACGCACGGCGATGGGCTGGCACGGCGTGAACACCCACTTCGGCGTGATCATGACGGGGAGCCGCTCAACGAGATACCGGAGAATCTCGAAGGCGGCCGAGCCGGAACCGATGATCATCGCCGCGCGGAAGACCGTGACGGGCACGCCGGTGGAGGCGAGGGCGTGTTCTACTTCGCGGCGCGAGCTTAGATGCTCGCTTAACTCCGGTCCGGTCTCGCCGAGCCCCCCGAGATAAATGATCCGCGGGAGTGAAGCCATCGCCGCGGCGGAGGCGAAATTCTGCGCCAGCGCGAGGTCGGCGCCGGCATAGCCGCGCCCGGCGGAGTTCATGGAGTGGACGAGGTAGTAAGCCGCATCGCAGCCTTCGAGTCCCCGGGCAATCGATTCCGGATCAGAAAGATTGGTTGCCTGGACCGCCAAGCGCCGGTTCCGCGCCCACGACCGGGACGTCAGTTTCCCCGGCGAACGCACCAGACAACTAACGTGATAGCCGGCCACGAGCAGCCTCGGCGCGAGGCGTCCTCCGATGTAGCCCGTCGCACCGGCGATCGCCACCTGCCCGTTCTTGGTCCCCGCGCCCAGCAAACCAGTCACTCCGTTAAAGGCTCATAATCTGAAGCTCACTGCTTGCGAATCTGCACCAACTCCCGCGCCTCGGCCGGAGCGCCCGCGCGTACCGGTGGCCGCAACCACCGTCCCGGCAAACGCGAAAAATACGCCAGCCGCTCGACGGCCGGCAGCAGCCGGCGCACGGTTTTGCCGTGGAAGATCAGGCTCCCGGCGACGAGCAGAGGATGCGGAATTGTCGTGAGGCAGCGCGAACAGACGCCGATCTCGCCGGCCCGGCCGGCCACGTGCAGCCGCCGCATGTTCCGCATCGCATCGGAATTCCAGATCTCGTCCAGGCTCTGCCGCCCCGCGTATCCCACAGGAGCCCCATCCAACATATAGCTCTGGCAGCATGGATACACCGCGCCGTCATGTTTAACATACATCGGTCCGCGCCACAGGTAGTGGCACGGATGTGTCCAGTCGCCCGCCTCGTGCGCGGCCGCGGGCTGGAGCAGGTTCGTTTCGTCTTCCTTGATGCGGATCTGGTCGACGCCCGGCACCGCGCTCCAGAAGCGGACGAACTCATCCACCTCGTTCGCGTTCTTCTCCATTCGCACCAACTGCACGACGACCTGCACCTTCGCTCCGCGTTCGTGCTTCATGCGCGCGAAGCGCACGAAGTTGTCCCGCACGCGAGTGAAACTTGCGCCCTTGCGGTAGTACTCGTAAGAATCGCGGGAGGCGCCGTCAAAGCTCAGCGTGATGTGGGCCAGCGGCGTTTCGAGCATTTTCGCCGAGGTGTCTTCATCGAGCAGCACGCCATTGGTGGAGATCAGCGAAGAGATGCCGTGGGTTTCGCAGGAGACGATGCGATCGAAGATTTTGGCATCCAGCAGCGGTTCGCCGAGGCCGATCAGCATCATGTGTTCCGCGCTGCGGCCGGCCCCTTCGACCAGCCTCGAAAACACGTCGTCCGGCATGTCTTCCTTGGGCTGCTTGTGCGTCTCGCGCGGGCACATCGGGCAGTAGAGATTGCACTTCGCCGTGGTTTCGACGATGTATTCCACCGGCAGACCGGAAAGCGTTTCGGCGCCCCGGAGATAGCCCCAGAGGAGCCGGGCGCGGTTGGCGGCGCGAGTGAAGAAAGCCCCCATTGCTAGGCAGTTTAATTGTATCGGGTATCCTGTGGCCGGAATCCAGAAACGAGATGCAAGAACGCGTCAGGCAGCTTAACCAGGCGCCGTTGCCGGCTTCAGGCCGCTACGTACTTTACTGGGCGCAGATGAACCGGCGAGTGGAAGCGAACCACGGCCTCGCGTACGCCTGCCAGATCTCTCGCGAAGTTGGTCTTCCGGTGCTGTTTTACGAGGGGCTGACCTGCGCTTACCCTCAGGCGAACGACCGCTTTCATACGTTTGTACTGGAAGGCGTAGCGGAAACCGCCCGGCGCCTGGCGAAGCTCGGCATCGGCTACGTGTTTCATCTCCGCCGCCGGCACTCGGACCCGGACAACGCGCTATACGAACTGGCGCGAGACGCGGCCGCGGTGGTGGCCGACGATTATCCGGCGTTCGTGGCCCGCCGCTACAACGCGCGCGTGCCGGCCAAACTCGCCATCCCTTACTACGCGGTGGACTCTAGTTGCATCGTGCCGATGAACCGGATCGACAAGCGCGAGTACGCCGCTTACACGATCCGGCCGAAGATTCACAAGCTGCTGCCGAAGTATCTGCACCCGGCGCCGCAACCGAAGCCGGGCCGGCGCTTTGACGAACCCGTTTCCCCGCTTCACACCGAGGTGCGCGAGGCCGATATCCCGGCGCTCGCCGCATCGTGCGAGATCGACCATTCGGTTCCGCGCTCGACGGCTTTTCGCGGCGGACGCCTGGAAGCCGAGCGGCGGCTCGAACATTTTCTGGTCGCGAACTTGCGCCGCTACGCTTCGGCCCGTAATGAACCTTCGGCGCACGCGACATCGAACCTGAGCCCATACCTGCATTTCGGCCACATCTCGTCGCTCGAAGTGGCGCTCGAGGCGAGAGAATATGCGCAGGAGCATAAGTTGATCGCCGACGAGTTTCTGGAAGAACTGATCGTGCGGCGCGAACTCGCGTTCAACTTCGCGCGCTACACCGAATACGCGGAAACGTTCGATGCGCTGCCGGACTGGGCTCTGCGCACGCTGCGGAAGCACGACGGCGACCGGCGCGAGCCCTGCTACACAGCTCAGCAGTTGGAGCACGCGGCCACGCACGATGCGCTGTGGAACGCCACGCAGAAGGAACTACTGCTACGCGGCAAGATCCACGGCTATTACCGGATGTATTGGGGCAAAAAGATCATCGAGTGGTCCGCGACACATCAGGATGCGATACGATTCATGATCGCGATGCACGACCGTTATGCGCTCGACGGGAGGGACCCGAACACCTACACGAACATCCTCTGGTGCTTCGGTCTGCACGACCGGCCGTGGGGCGAGCGCCCGATTTTCGGCCAGATACGCTATATGTCACTCGAGGGGATGAAGCGCAAGACCGGCGTGGACGCTTACGTCCGCGAGATCGCGGAACTGGAACGCACGGGCCGGGAAGCGCAGGCCGCGCAGGGGGAGTTGGCGTTGTGAGAATTACGCTCATCGGCGCGTCCGGTTTTCTCGGCAGCTCGATTGTGAGAAAGCTGCGCGCCGAAGGGCATCAACTTCATCTTGTGGGACGGAAGCGCCCGGCCGAGCTGGCGGAAGGAATCGAATTTTCCGCGTGGCCCGAAGAAGCCGACGAGCCGCCACCCGACGCGCTTACCGGCGCCGAAGCGATTGTGAATCTCGCCGGCGAGCCCGTCGCGCAGCGCTGGACGCCGGAAGTGATGAAGCGCATCCGCTTGAGCCGCGTGGACCGCACGCTGCAACTGGCCGAGGCTCTGGCGGGCCAGCCTTCGCGCCCGGCGGTGTATGTCGCCGCTTCGGCCATCGGCTTCTACGGCCCGCGCGGGGACGAGGCGCTCACCGAAGCTTCACCGCCGGGCAGGGGCTACCTTGCCGATGTGTGCGTGGAGTGGGAGCGCGCGGCGGAGTTCGTTGAAACTCTCGGCGTGCGGACTGTGAGGTTGCGCATCGGTATCGCGCTGGGGGCGGGCGGAGGTGCGCTCAAGGAGATGGCGCCGCCGTTCCGCGCCGGTGTGGGAGGCAAGCTCGGGTCGGGAAAGCAGTGGATGTCGTGGATTCACTCGGACGACGTTGCAGGGCTGGTTTCGTTCGCGCTGGCGCACAATGCCGCATCCGGCGCGTGGAACGCCACCGCACCGCATCCGGTGACGAACGCGGAGTTCACCAAGGCTCTTGCCAAGGCGCTGCACCGGCCGGCGCTTTTCACCGTTCCCGAATTCGCGCTGCGGCTGAAGTATGGCGATATGGCCACGGTGATGATGGCGAGCCAGCGGGTGCTTCCCGAGGCGGCGCTGCGCGCCGGTTACACGTTCCTCTATCCGGAACTGCCGGCCGCGCTGGCGAGTTTGCGGCTGTAGGTTAGAGCGTGATGCCGCCGTCGATTGAGAGAATCTGTCCGGTGATGTAGTTATCCGGTTCGAGGAGAAAGCGGACCGCGCGCGCGACATCGAGGGCGCGGCCGTAGCGCGGGATGACGTCTTCGGCGAGATAGCGGTCATACTTGCCCGCGGCGATGCTTTCCTCGGCCATCCCGGCCTGCATCACTCCGGGGGAAATGACGTTGACGCGGATGTTGGCGCGGCCGCGGCACTCTTTGGCGAGAATGCGAGCGGCGTGCTGCAGGGCCGCCTTCGCGCCGGCGTAGACGGTGGAGCCGGGGAACACCGACACGGCTTGCATGGTTGAGACGAGGATGATGGCGCCGGGGGCGCCCGCGTCCTTCATCCGCTCCGCGGCCTCGCGGGCCAGCAGGATCGGGCCCGCGTAATTGACTTCATAGGACACCTGCATCATTTCGTCCGGGTTGCCGCGCGCGGGCGTGCCCGTGAACACGACCAGACCGTAGAGATCCGGCACGGCGTCGAGCAGGCGGATTCTATCTTCCTTCTGCGTGATGTCAGCAGGAATGCCCGAGCGGCGCGAGGAGATGACGACGCGCGCGCCTTCGGCTTCGAGCACGGCCGCGGTTTCCGAGCCGAGTCCGCCCGAGCCGCCGGCGAGGAGAATTTCACGATGAGCGAGCGACATATCCGAATGTAGTAGCGGTGAGGAACATGGTTAGGACCTCACTATCGCCAAGGTTCAACTCGAAAAATCCTTCGACCAGCACGGCGATCAACACGGCAACGGCGCCGTGGAGCACCCAGCGCGATTCCGCCGGAGGCCCGCCATGGAGCGAGCGCGTGAAATCGTATCCGATTTTCCCAAGAAACCACATGAGCATGAGCATCGTGGGGATGCCGCGTTCAGCCGCGTAGTGCAGGTAGATGTTGTGCAGGTGGCCATACCATCCGCTGGGCAGGGGCCGTGGGATGCCGGCAGGGATGTATTGCGGCAACTCGGCCTTCACCTCTTCCGGCCCGAGTCCGAACCAGGGATGCGCCTCGATCATCTTCAGCCCGGTGCGCCAGACGACCACGCGGAACTCATTCGAGTCCAGATCGCCGTGCGGATGAAAAACACTGACGACGCGCTCGCGGATGGGCGCAAAGACAAGCAACACGGCAATCAACGCCGGCAAGGCGAGAAGTAACTTCGGCCGCCAGGACCAGAGCAGATAGACACCTCCCATGACCGCGCCGAGCCAGATGCCGCGCGTCAGGCCGAGAAGCATCGAGACGGCGAGCAGGACGCAGGCGATGGAGGCAGGAAGCTTCCATCGGCTGGGCGGGGCGAAGAACAGAAACGCGGCCAGCATCAGCAGCACGATCATCTCTTCGCCGCCGAAGGTCATCCAGTGGCTCATGAAGCCGGTGATGCGCTCGCCGACGTAGAACTGATAGAAGTTGACGTTCTCCGTTCTGCTTTCCTGAAACTTCTGCACGAACTGGGCAAAACTCCGGAGGGCGGAAAGCGAGGCGACGCCGGCCCAGAGCAGCACGGTGTTGCGGATTTTCGCGGCCGAGTTGTAGACGCTGGCTACGAGCAGCGCGATCAAGTACACGTAGAACTTGCGGATCTGCGGCGTGCCGATGTGGGGGTCGTCGGCGAGCGAAAGCGACAGCACGGTCCCGACGAAAAACAACAATAGCGGGAGTTTCAGCGGCGGAAAGCGGATGGGCTCGCGCGATACGAGAAGCGCCGCGAAGGCGAGGGCCATGAGGATCTGCGAGATGGCGATGGAGAACAGGATGGAAACCGCGGAGCCCGCGGTCAGTAGGTAGGCCGCGCGGCGCGCGTGCGGAGCGAGGTCGGGCATGGCGTCAGGTCGAACCTACGAGTATGGCAAATGCGGGCTATCGTAGTGGTTGTGGAGCTATATCTTCTGAGGCATGGGATCGCCGAGGAGGCGTCCGCGCATCGGGCGGATGCGCAACGAGCGTTAACCGCGGAGGGCCGGAAGCGGCTGATGGGGATATTGCGTTCGGCGGCAGCGGCGGGAGTGAAGCCGTCGCTGGTGCTGACGAGTCCACATCGCCGGGCAGTGGAGACGGCGGAGGTGGCGGCGGAAGCGCTGGGCTACCGCGGCGAGTTGCTGCGGACCAAATCCCTGCTGCCGGGTTCGACGCCGCAGGATGTGTGGGAGGAAGTGCGGGCGCACCGGGGAGCAGAAAGTCTGCTGCTGAGCGGGCATGAGCCGCTGCTGAGCGCGTCGGCTGCGTTCCTGCTTGGCGCGCCGAACGTGGCGATCGAGTTCAAGAAGGGCTCCCTGGCGCGCATCGACTTGGAGCGGTTTCCGGCCGAGCCTCACGGCACGCTGCGGTGGTTGCTGGCGCCGAAGATGGCCGCGAAGGGTTAGGCCTGCTCGGCCGAAGGCGTCAGGACGCGGACCTGGTCGTCGTGGATTTCGACGTAGCCGCCGTGAATGACAAGCGAGCGCGTCTGGGATGAGGTGGTGACGTAGCTGAGCTTGTCGTCGCCGAGGGCGGCGAGCAGGGACGCATGGCCGGGCAGAACGCCGATGTAACCGCTGGCGGCGGGAATCTGCGCGGTGACGGCGTCAGTATCCACCAACAGGCCGGTGGGCGTGGCCACCTGGATGTGGAAGCTCTGGTCCATGGCTTCGCTCCGGAGCCTAGCTCGCCTTCTTCAGCTTTTCAGCCGCTTCCAGCACGTCCTCGATGGCGCCCTGCATGTAGAACGCCTGCTCGGGGATTTCGTCGTGTTTGCCTTCGACTACTTCCTTGAAGCTGCGGACGGTGTCGGCGAGCTTGACGTATTTGCCGGCGCGGCCGGTGAATTGTTCGGCGACGTGGAAGGGCTGGGAGAGGAAGCGCTGGATCTTGCGGGCGCGCGAGACGGTGAGCTTGTCGTCCTCGGAAAGCTCGTCGATGCCCAGGATGGCGATGATGTCCTGCAGATCCTTGTAGCGCTGGAG
>JAJYKC010000029.1 GCA_021788955.1 Acidobacteriota bacterium | reverse complement strand
CAGTTGCGCGCAGGAAGTTGCTTCCGGCCTCGGAAGTTTTTACCATCCCCGGTGGGCATTGAGTACAATCTGCGCGCCGCGCAGCGCCAGCGCTCCCGGGTCCAGGTCGGTCCGGTTACATAGCACCACCACGGTCAACCCGTGGTCCGGAAAGCGTTCGATAGCCGTGCGGAAGCCTGCGGTGCTGCCGAAGTGCCACATCCGCTCGTACCCGTCGTACGGATCGAGAAACCACCCAAAACCATAGCAGACCAGCTTGCCGGGTGCGAGATTATCATCGCCGGGCTCGATGGGCCAGCGCGGCTGAGCACCGCCCGAAAGGCGCACCGGGGTCAGTGCGGCGCGCATCTGAGCAACGCTGAGCAGCGTATTTCGCTGCAGTGCTTCGTCCCATTTCGCCAGGTCGTCGAGATTCGAATATAGCCCGCCATCACCCTGCGTAGCCGACGTGGCGCTCTGGTCCGTCTCCACGAACTTCCCGCCCTCAGGCGAATAGCCGAACGCCCGCCGCGGCACTGTGTTGACGCCCTTCTCGTAAACGAGACTCCCACTCATCCCAAGCGGCGCAAAGATCCGGTCACGCAGGAATCGCCCCAACGACTCACCCGAAGCCTTCGCCACAATCAGGCCCAGAACTACGTAGCCCGAGTTGCTATACGCCCATTGCGTCCCTGGCGCGAATTTCCCGGCTTTGGCCCGCTCGAGCAGCGCCAACACCTCGGCGTCCTGAATCTGCCGCAACGGGCTCCAGGCAGGCGCGCCGTTCTTCTCCGCCACGTCCATCAGGTCCTCATAGTCGGGCAGGCCCGACGTGTGCGTCAGGAGTTGGCGAATCGTAATCTTCCGACCGTATTCGGGAAAATCCGGAAAGAGTTCTACCAGCGTCTCGTCGTAGCGTAGCTTGCCATCGCGAACCAGCAGCATAGTCGCCATCGCCGTGAATTGCTTGGTGCAGGATGCCAAGCGGAAGTCCGTGCGCGCGTCGATCTTCGCCCCAGAGCGCAGGTCCCCCACGCCGTACCCGTGCTCGAATACCGTGCTCCCGCGCTCGCGAATCAGAACCGCCACGCCGGGAGTCCTCGCACCCGCCAGTGGCGCGAAAACGCCGTCAACGCGCGACGCTGTCGTCTGGCCGCACACGCCTACGGAGAAAGAAACCGCCAACACGGCCGCCCAGCCGAACGTACTGAATCTCATCCTCTCAACGCTTCGCCCAGTAGCGGTCTCGCGCCTGCACGGCGAGTCCCTTCTGCGCCACCGTAAGACGAATTTTGCGAAATCCGCTCAGCTTCACCGGCACGCTCGACACATACCCGAGGCTGTACTCACTCCGCAATTCGTCCTCGATCCGCGCGAACACCGTGTCGATCGAGAGATGACGCGACACTTCAAAAAAGCCCCCGCCGGTTTCGTGCGCAAGCTTCGATAGCGCCGCACGCCCGCGCGCCCCTTCCGGCATTCCGAAAAATCCGACGCCGTAAAATGACGGATCGGCAAACAGAATCGAGTAAACCAGCGTCTCGCTGCGCTGCGCGGCGTCGATTGCCTGCTGGAGCGATGCATCGCTGCCTTCGTCCACTCCGTCGGAGAGAACGATCGCCGCCTTGCGCCCGGTCTGGTTGGCCAGAATCTTATTGCACGACTCGATCACCGCGTCGTAAAGCAGCGTGCCGCCACCGGTCTGCATGCGCAGGTCTTCGCGCGATGGCGTATCAAGAGAGGTGAGTGCGTTGTCGAGCACCCGAAAATCGTTCGTCAGATCCGCCTTCGGCATCACAGCGAGGTCGAACTGCGTCACAAACACGCGGTCGTCCCGCCGCCGGATGACGCGGTCGAGAAAGTGAAAGGCCGCCCGCCGCTCGTCGGCGATCACGTGCTCCTGGCTCATGCTGGTGTCGACCAGCAGACCCACCGTCAACGGAAGGTCCGACTCACGCGTAAAATACCGGATCGTCTGCGGCGCGCCGTCTTCGGTCAGCGTGAAGTCATTCTGGCCCAGATCGCGGATCAGTTCGCCGTGCTTGTCGCGCACCGTCGCGAATACGTTCACCACCTTCACGCTGGTGGAAAACGTGGCAGTGTCCTGTGCGACCACCGCACAGACCGCAACCACGATACTCAACGACAGCCACTTCATGCCGGCCAGCGTTTCAACTCCGCGGCGCCGATGTCGCGCCGGTATTGCATCCCATCAAAATGAATCGCTTCCACGCCCCGATACGCCGCGGCAATGGCTTCGCGAAGCGTAACCCCCCGGGCCGTAACGCCCAGCACGCGCCCGCCCGCGGTTTCGAGGCCGTTGGCGCCAATGCGCGTCCCGGCATGGAACACATCGGCGGGCGCACGATCCACGCCCTCGATTCGATCCCCCGAACGCGGCTTGCCCGGATAGCCATGCGCGGCGAGCACCACGCACACGCTCGGCTCCGCCTTCCATTCGAGCCTCGAAGAACTGAGCCTCCCGTGCGCGGCCTCCTCAAGCGGTCCCGTGAAATCGCCAGCCATCCGGTGCATCAGCGCCTGCGTCTCCGGATCGCCCAGCCGCGCGTTGAACTCGAGCACCCGCGGCCCGGACGGAATCATCATCAGGCCGGCATACAGAAACCCCGTGAACGGGCAACCTTCGGCGCGCATCCCCGCAAGCGCCGGCTCAATCACTTCGTCCATCACCCGCCCTTGCTCGGCCGCGGAAAGGATCCGCCCATCCGTGTACGCACCCATGCCCCCGGTGTTCGGACCCTGCCCGTTCTCGAGCAGCGTCTTGTGATCCTGGCTCGCTTCGAGCGGCAGCGCTCGCACCCCATCGCAGAGCGCGATAAAGCTGACCTCTTCGCCAACCAGAAATTCCTCGATCACCAGCGGCGCCGACACCGTCAGCAATCGCGCCGCGGCTTCCGACGCTTCTTCCGTCGAATGCGCGATCACCACGCCTTTGCCCGCCGCCAGCCCGTCCGCCTTCAAAACAACCGGGAGCGAAAATGCTTTTATCGCTTCCAGCGCCTCGGCGTGATTCGCAGCCAGCGTGTACCGCGCCGTCGGAATCGAGGCGCGCCGGAAAAACTCCTTGGCGAACGATTTGCTCGACTCAAGCCGCGCCGCCGCCTGCGTCGGCCCGACGATCGCCAAACCCGCCGCGCGGAACCGGTCTACAATTCCATCCGCGAGCGGAGCCTCCGGCCCGACCACGGTCAACTCAATGCCCAGCGTCTGAGCCAGCGCCAGCGGCTCAGCCCCGCCGTAACACTTGACCACCGCCGCAATCCCGGGATTTCCCGGAGCGGCATGTAACTCCACGCCCGGCGTCTGCGCCAGCTTCCAGGCCAGCGCGTGCTCACGCCCACCCGAGCCGATAACAAGGATCTTCAGAACTAAAGAACCTCCCGATTCAGTTTACCGGCCCAACGCCTCCGCTAAAATTCGCCCCAAATAGCTGGGCATGTCAGTCCACACCCACCCGCCCTCGCGCTGCTTCTCCGTTTCGCAATTGTTCTTCCGGCGGTGGCGCAGCCGTCCTCATGCACCGGCTCCGGCTTCCGGTTCGAGATCGGCGACGCCAGACCCGACCTCGCTTGGGCCGGCTATGCCACCTCGGGCAACTCGAGCTCCGCGCTGCTCACGCTGATGCGCAACGCCTTCACGCTTAGCCTGCCCGCCGCGGCCAACGTGCTCGACGTCTCCGCAAGCGGCACGCAAACCCCGGAAAACGACGACGCACTCCAAGGCGGGCAGATCGTCGCCAACCCCATGTCGCTCGGCGCCGCCGGCACTTCCAGCGTGCAGGTGGCCAGCAGGCCTCCATCGCCTACGCCGGGCCGCAGCGAGCGTTCCTCGGCCTCGACCAGGTGAACGCCGTCATCCCAAGCAGCCTCGCGGGCAAGGGCGATGTCGTCGTGCAATTATCGGCCAACGGAATCTTCGCCACCCCGGTGCACATCACCATCCAGTAACGGCGGCCTCAGGCCATTTCTTCGCGGCCCATATACATCTCGCCGATGAGGTCGCGGAAATTTTCAAGCACGCGCCCCCGGCGGATCTTCATCGTCGGCGTCACCTCGCCGCGGTCGATCGTGAACTCGCGGTCAAGCACGCGGAACTTGCGGATCTGCTCGAACTGAGGAAGTTCGCGATTCACCCTGGCCACCACGCGCCGAATCTCGCCCTGGATCTCCGGCGCGACCACCAGTTCGGCCAGCGTCTTGCCTTTCATTCCCGGAAGCGTTTCCGCGTGCGCCGGGTTCAGCGTGAACAACGCGGAGACGAACGGCAACCGGTCGCCGATCAGGACCACCTGGTTAATCAGCGGCTCGGTTTTGAACAGCATCTCGATCCGCGCCGGATAGATCTTCTTCCCGTTCGAAGAAACAATCAGTTCCTTCTTCCGGCCCGTGATGTAGATGTAACCTTCCTCATCCACCTCGGCGATGTCGCCGGTGGCCAGCCACCCATCCTGCAGCACCGCCGCCGTCGAAGCTTCGTCGTTGTAATATCCGCTAAACACCGCCGGACTCCGCAGGAACAATTCCCCATCGTCGGCCAGGCGGATCTCCACGCCCGGCAGCGGACGCCCGATGCTGCCGGATTTCGGCCGGTCGAGCGGGTTCAGCGTCGCCACGCCGCCCTCGGTCAGGCCGTAGCCTTCGATCAACGGCATTCCGATCGCCGAGTAAAAATCGGCCAGGTTCCGTCCCAGCGGCGCCGCGCCCGAAGCCGCCAGGCGCAGCCGTCCTCCCAGCCGCTCACGAATCTTCGAAAACACCAGCCGGTCGGCCAGTTTCAGCGGAACCGCAATATGGGGCGGCACGGACTTCCCCGCCTGCCGCAACCGGCTCGCCTGCAGCCCCAGCCCGATCGCGCCATAGAACAACTTCTGACTCGCCGCGCCCTTCTTCCGCACTTCCGCGCCGATGCTCGCGTACATCCGCTCCCACACCCGCGGCGGAGCCAGGAAGAAATTCGGCCGCACCGAGCGGATCTCGGCCGGCAGCCGGGAAAGGCTTTCGGAAAACCACACCGTCACACCCATCCGCATGGTCAGCAGTTCGAGCACGACACGCTGCGCGATGTGCGCCGAAGGGAGGAATACCAACGTCGAGTCGCCCGCGTTTAGCGCCAGCGCCGATGGTCCCATGTCGATGTTAGAGACGATCGCCGCATGCGATGTCAGCCCCATCTTCGGCTCTCCGGTGGCGCCACTGGTCAGGTACAGGATCGCCGCCTGCTCCGGCCGGATCGCGTCGCGGATGCGGTCGAAATATCCGGCATCCTGGGCCATCGCCTCGCGCCCCAGACGCCGCACGCCGTCCAGCGTCAATGTCTCCGGCGCCTCGCCGGTCAACAGAATCCAGCGTACATGCGCGAGCGCGCTGGCCCCTGCCCTGAGCAGTGCGTCCCGCGACGCGGCGTCTTCGACGAAAACAAACCGGACCTTCGCAGCCTGCAGATTGCGCACCTGGTCTGGCAGCGGATAGCTGGTGTATAGCGCCGCCGCCACCGCGCCCGCCGACATGACGCCGAGGTCGGCCAGATAAAACTCCGCCCGTGTCTCCGAATAAAGCGCAATATTCTCGCCAGCCGCGACACCGAGAGCATGCAGTCCACTGGCGATCTCCCGTGCGGCTGCCTCGAAGTCTGCGAACGTGTAGGTTGTATACTTTCCGTGCCCGATCGGCTGCTGCAGAGCGGCCATCCCGGGCCACGTCTGCGCTGATTCCGCTAATACGGTGTAGATAGTCCGCCCAGGCATCGCGCTCATCCTAGCATGGCATGCCACCCGGCTTGACTCGGCATCCCGGTTGCGCGAGAATCGGGATTGGTATAGGCGGGAGTAACTCAGCTGGTAGAGTGCAACCTTGCCAAGGTTGATGTCGCGGGTTCGAATCCCGTCTCCCGCTCCATTCCCCTCCCCGGTTCCCCTTATTCGATCGCAATTCGCCGCAGCAGCTTGAAGTCCGTCAGCATCTTGCCTGTGCCGAGCACAACGCTAGCCAACGGGTCTTCGGCGATTGACACCGGCAGGCCGGTCTCCTCGCGGATGCGGCGGTCCAGGTTCTTGATCATTGCGCCGCCGCCCGTCAGCACGATGCCGCGGTCGCTGATGTCGGCGCTCAACTCCGGCGGGGTGCGCTCGAGCGCCACGCGAATCGCGTTCATGATCGTCGCGATGCACTCCGACAACGCCTCGCGGATCTCGGTATCGTCGATCGTGATTGTTTTCGGCACGCCTTCGATCAGGTTGCGTCCCTTGATCTCCATCGTCATCGGCGCATCCAGCGGATACGCCGAACCGACCTGGATCTTAATCGCCTCCGCCGTCCGCTCGCCCACCAGCAGGTTGTACTTGCGCTTCAGATACTGCATGATGGCGTCGTCCATCTCATTGCCCGCCACCCGCACGCTGCGCGAGTAAACGATGCCCGACAGCGAAATCACCGCGACGTCCGTCGTGCCGCCACCGATGTCCACTACCATGTTGCCCGAGGGTTCCGTAATCGGCAGGCCGGAGCCGATCGCCGCCACCATCGCTTGCTCCACCAGGTGCACTTCGCTCGCCTTGGCGCGATACGCCGAATCGATCACGGCGCGCTTTTCCACCTGCGTGATCTCGCTCGGAACGCCGATGACGATCCGCGGGTGCACCAGCATTTTGCGCCCGTGCGCCTTCAGGATGAAGTAATTCAACATCCGCTCGGTCACCTTGAAGTCGGCGATCACGCCGTCCTTCATTGGCCGGATGGCGACGATGTTGCCCGGCGTGCGGCCGAGCATGTCCTTGGCTTCCTTGCCCACCGCTTCCACGTCGCCGGTGTTCTTATTGATCGCCACAATCGAGGGCTCGTTCACGACGATGCCCTTGCCGCGCGCGAAAACCAGCGTGTTCGCTGTGCCAAGGTCGATGGCCAGATCGGAGGAAAACAGACTAAAAATAGAACGGAAATTCATGCTGCTCGTTGGCGCTCGAGGACCCGCTTTCCACGATTCCAACGTCGAGGGCCTGGAGGGGAGGAAGGGCTCGAAACAGTCCTCCAAAAGGGTATCACAAGCCCCGCGCCGGAGGCTCCGAGCCGGAAATTCCCCGGAAATTCCCCGCCGTGCCCTCTGCCTCGCTGGCGGTAGAATATCGGGGTGAGTGCGGTCCACCCAGTCCCGAGCGGGACCGGCCACGTTGACGCCCCCGCCGCTCCGCGATTCGCACGGCGCGCGCTGACCGGCTTCTTCGTCTCCGGCCTTCTGCTATCGTTCCCCGGCGCGATTCTTCCCGTCTGGCAGGCCCAGCTCACGCAGGACTTCACCGAGGTCGGCAAATATTTCTTCGCCATGGGCCTCGGCCTCGTCGCCGGACTCCGCATGGCCTCGGGCTGGAGCCCCGGGCGCAGCGTCCGCTTCTGGCTCACGGCAGGCTCGTCCCTCGGCCTCGCCGCCTTCGTCGTTCTCGCCTTCGCCTCGCCCCCCGCCCCGGCCTTGTGGCGTCTCGCCGGACTCTTTCTGGCGGGCATGGGCGTCTCCCTCCTCAACAACGGCCTCTTCGAAGCCGTCGGCCCGCTATACCAGCGCGATCGCGCCGCCACGCTCAATCTGGCCGGCGCGATGTTCGGCCTCGGCTGCTTCATCACCGCGTTGATGGTCTCGCAGACCTTCTACCTGCTCCGCGGCCCGGGCGTGCCCCTACTGCTTGCCGCCGGCCCGGCGCTCGGACTCTGGCTGTTCCACCGGACCGACTATCCCAGCGTGCCGTTCTCCGCTCCGGCGCGCCGCCAAACCCTGCGCGATCTCCAAACACCACTCACCATCCTCCTCAGCCTCCTCATGTTCTTCCAGTTCGCCAGCGAATGGTCCATCGCCGGCTGGCTCCCGCTATTTCTCATCCGCCGCCTCGGCGCCAGCCCCCAGACCGCCATCCTCATGCTCGCATGCTATTGGCTTGTTCTCTTCTCCGGCCGCATCATCGCCCAGTCCACGCTCGACCGTCTCCATCACGGCCGGCTTCTCGGCTTGAGCGTCCTCGTCGAACTGTTCGGTTATCTCCTGCTTAGCCAGACCGATAACCTCTCCGGCGCCACCGTAGGGATCGTGTGCCTCGGCGCGGGCTATTCGGTCACGTACCCCCTCGTCGCCGAAAAAATCGGCCACCGCTTCTCCGACGGCCATCCCTTCCGCCTGCGCGGCATCTTCTGGCTGTCCATGAGCGGCGCCCTTCTCGCCCCGTGGCTGCTCGGTTACTTCGCCGAAGCCTGGGGCATCGGTTCGGTGCTCGCGCTTCCGTTCCTCGGCACCCTCGCCGTCTGCTTCCTGCTGCTTCTCATCCTGCTCGAAGCCTATCTCTCCGGGCTCCGCCGCGGCACGCGCGAGGCCTGATAAAATCGAGTTCAGTTAAGGCTTCAAGGAGCACAAGGACATGCCCATTTACGAATATCTTTGCGAGGACTGCGGAACGAAATTCGAGAAGCTCGTGCGCGCAAGCGAAGAGGGCGTCGCCTGCCCGTCCTGCGGCCATGACCATTTGAAGAAAGAATTCTCCTCCTTCGCCGCCCACTCGGGCTCTTCGCCGGGCAAACAAAACCTTCCCACCTGCCCTTCCGGCATGTGCCGCACTCCTGAAATCTGCGGCCGGAACTGACGCGACAAAAGCCGCACCAGGCCTGGCGTCAGTGATACACTCCGCACATGCCCGGACGGGATCCATCGCGGCGCCTTCTTCGCGCGCTCGGGTTTGTCGCGCTCTCGGTCCCGCTGGTCGCCCAGCGCGCTTCACCCACACCGCATGAGGACGCCTCTGAGATCGCCAACCGCCTCGTGAGTATGTACGAGGAATGGGGGCCGCGACAGAACTCCCCAAACGCGTCCCTCGAATTGAGAGAGTTCGCACGCCGAGGACGATTCGTAAAATACCGGATCTATGCGCACGGCATGCGGGCCGACGCGATCTATTCGATCCTGGAGTTGCCCGTCACCCAAACCATTCCAACGGTGTCCCTCAGCGGCGTAACGCTGAATGCCTCCGGTCTTGCCGTATGCGCCGGGAAACCCGGCACCTGCGGACGCCCCAACAAGCCCGACGACCCGATCAGCCTCACGTTCCTCCCCGCTCCCGGTGAACCGTTCCGCATCGCCCTCGTCTCCGGCGAGAACTGGAAGGCCTACGCCACCGTCGTTCCGGACCCGATTGAGGCCGAGGAGAGCGGCTGCCTGCTGGACGTGATTGTGTTGACGCCACGCGCCGAACTCGTCCTCATTGAAGCCTACGGCCTGGCCAACGACGAGCAGGCGACCCTCCTCACAGAGTCCTACTCGGAAACGCACGGAACTACGATTACCGCAGACTCGGTCGGACACTATCAAGGTGCGATCTTGCCGTTCGTGAGGGGCAAAACCGGCGGAACAACCCACGTCATGCTCAAGGCCGCCAACTGCAGTCCATCGCTCGATTTTGCCTGGGGAAGCAGGTAACCGCGCTTTCCGGCTGGTTTCCCGCCTGACGCTCAAAACACGCGCCGCTTCAGCCGTTCTATGGTGAATTTCGCCGTGTCAGCCACCGCCATCACCGTCATCACGCCGGCTTGCAGCGGGTCGGTCACTACGAGATCCGCTGCCTCCGGAACGCTGCCCGCCATGTTCAGGCTTACGACCAGCAGTCCCTGCGCGCGCACTTCCCTCACTGCTTTCTCAATTTCGCCGCCCATCAGCGACCCGGCCAGCACCAGGGCGCGTGCGCGCGGCAACCGGGCCACGGCGCGCACCGCCGCCGCCAACGCCTGCTCACCTACCAGCGGAATGGTATCCACTGAGATGTGTTCCCCGCGGATATTGTGCCGGTCCGCCTCCGAGATCGCGCCGATAGCCACCTGTCCCACCTGCGCGCCGCCGCCGACGATGATCACCCGCTTGCCGTAGATCTTCTGCAGCGTCTCGACCGCGGTCACCTCGCGCACGATCGGTAGCGCGCGCAGCGCGGCCTCAAGCGTCTCAGCCTGTCCGGCCGGCAGACGGATCTCGAAGTATACCCGCGCGCCCTCCGCCGACTCCTCGATGATCTCCACCGACCCGATATCGCCCGAATGCGCCGCAATGACCCCGGTAATCTGGTGCAACACCCCGGGCCCGGACGAAGCCAGCACGACGAGGCCGTGATTATCCGCCGTATCCATCGCCGGACCGCTCAACTCCCCGCCGCCATCGGCTGCAGCAGATTGCGCACGAACGCGAGGCTTGAATCCACCAGTTCCCACGAGCCCGCCCAGAAGCACAGGTCGATGCACCACCACTCGATATCCGGCACCGCTAGCAACTTCGGAGTCAGCGCCTGAAAGTCGATTACACCTTCGCCGAACGGCCG
>JAJYKC010000028.1 GCA_021788955.1 Acidobacteriota bacterium | reverse complement strand
TGGAAAAGAACTGCGGAAGTTCGTCATGGCCCGCCTTCAATCGCTGCAAGGGTTGCCCTGGACCGTTCGCATGTTCTTTCTCACGCCGGACACCCAATATGCAGCCCTCTGACTCCCGGCGGCCGTGTCTTGATACTTATGATCGGATTGATAGAGGCCCGCATTAGACCAGCGACTGTTGCGGAGATCGAAGCCAAGCCCGAGATTATGGACGCCCAATTGAGGCAACAAATCGAGCATCTTGTAGTCGCGAATCTGAATGTAGAACAGGTAGGTAATCCGACCGCACACTGAAGCATGGCCGGGATGGGTTCGCATTCACCCACCAACGCGGGGAGCGGTTGGCCCCTGCTGGGTTTGGCGGGTTTCGAGCGTTTTGGTCCGGCGGTGGCTGCTTGCGCCGGGCCAGGCGCGAGGGGACCGTCCATGGAGCGCGAGGTTTCGAGGTTTCCGGAGGTTTTGGCCCAGGGGCGGCGCAGGCACTCGGGAAGACCCCGCTGCGAACGACTCGGAGCCCGCCGCCCCGGCTTCCTGCCCCGTACATCACACAAGCGAACTTCCGCAGTGACGGGCGGCAGATCCAAGGGCCGAGCGTTACACGAACAGGCGATGCTTCTCAGACGCCTTCTCGCTTCGTACAATTCTTATCCGAAGGTCACCTTTGGACTGGCATCATCCAAGGATCGTGTTCTGCCTGACTTGCAGCCGTAATAGTCCGTCCGTTCTCAGGGAGGCTTCTGGCGTGCTCCCATTGCGGCGCGGTCCAGGGCGGCGTACTTTGAAGGTGGTTGCAAGAACTAATGCAAGTACTATTGCAAGCACCGTGAAATGGCAGTATTCTAATCCAATCAATTTCGGGCCGCTAAATCGATTGCCGTTGGGCAGGAGCGTCAGGTGCCGAAAAGCAGGCCCGGCTGTTGGCTTGGTGCTGTCGCGTACGGCCATATATGCGCAGCTTGGCCACTGCATCCCCGCCGGAGCTGCGAAACTCACCGAACGGAGTGGGCCGGCTTCAGCAGAGCTCGCTTTCTCGCACCCCACATTTGCAGCAGCGGACCCTCCTGACACAGTGACTCTCGTCGCGAACTGCTTCTTGGGGCAATGTGAGGTGGATTCTATGGTATCTTTTCCTGTTTCATCGATGGCGTTCGAGCCCGAAAGGGGGTTGCGTTGAATAAACGTCCTTGCAGACGAGTTTTCATCTCTGGATTGGTTCTGATGATGGCGTTGTTTGCCGCATCGTCCCCCGCACTCGGCCAAGTTGTGATTACGACGGGCTCGAATTTGGGGACTTTCCCTCTCGGCATCTTCGACATTTTTTTGTCGGCTACGGGCGGGACGGGGGCCTACACGTGGACTCTGGTCAGCGGAAAGTTGCCGGCGAATACAGCGATTCGGGCGGATCTTCCGCCCGGAACTCCAGCAGGCGCATCGGCTGCTATCAGCGGCTTTGCCAATACAGCCAACACCTACACGTTCACACTACAGGCCGCGAGCGGAGCCAGCACTCCGGCCACACGGACGTTCACTGTCAAGATAGCGAATTTAATGTTGATGGAGCGAGACAACACCGCCGCGACGCCGGGTGCCTTCGTCGGGACACCCTTTTCCTATACTTTTTCGCCTCTGAACAATACCGGGGTGGTCACGTTTGGGACGTGCGGAGGCGCATCGATGAATCTGCCGCCAGGCCTGACGCTCTCCGCCGGCGGGGTTTTGTCCGGAACGCCCACGCAATCCGGGGTCTACGTCCTGGACTTCAGCATTACAGACAACAACGATAGCCTGTGCTTTTCCCCAACGGTATCGGTACACGATCTGCAGATCATCAGCCCAGCGATGCTACCGAATGGCACACAATACGAGCCATACAGCTATCCGTTGTCGGCCAGCGGCGGAACACCGCCTTATACCTTTACAAATGGCGGTATGCCATCAGGGCTGGCGATGAGTAGTGGCGGCATGATTTCGGGAACGATCACAAACGCGGCCGGACCGTATGGGATGACCGTCACAGTGACGGACAGCCAGCGGGTTTCCTATACCAAGTGGATGACTCTTCCGATCAATGGCGAGCCGCCGATCTTGCCGGCGATTAACCCTTACGGGAACTTCGACGACTGCTCGTTCGGCACATATTGCAGCCGGCCGCTCGCTCTGAACTTCGGTACTGCGCCATATACGTGGGCCATTACAGGATTGCCGAATGGCATGAGCGCGCGAGTTGGCAGCGGTGTGACGATCGATTCGGTTTATCCGGGAGACGTGGAACTGTGGGGCGTGCCGCTCCAGAGCGGCCCCTTTACCGTGCACGCGGTGGTGACAGATGTCAACGGTCTGACCGGGACGCAGAATATGACACTGCGCGTGAGCGCATTGGGGGTGGACAACGGTGGTGTGGGGGTGCTTCACTCGACTTATAACGTGCCATATTCGTACACGTACCGGATTTCCGGGGGTATGGGGCCGTATAGCGTGCAGTTAATAGGCGGAGAACTGCCGCACAACATCACGGCGAGCGGGACCGCACAAGGCATCTTTTTCGGTGGAACGCCCATCGAGAACGGGCCGCTCTTTCCGGAATTCCTGGTCACGGATTCGGCCGGCAACCGGTTCCAGTTGACGACGCCAAATATCAATGCTAATGGTGCGCCTGGCACGACCATCTACCTGAATAGCATCTGGGACCTTGTCGGCCCCCGCGTGGTAGGCACCGACCCGAACCTCCAGTTCACCGCCAATGGTGCGCCATCCTACACGTGGACGCTGCTGAGCGGCACGCTCCCGCCGGGGACGACTCTTTCCTCAAGTGGGCTACTCAGCAGAACGCTTACGACTGCCGGCAGCTTCAGCTTTGTGGTGGAGGCGCAGGACCAGAGCAATCCAGCGAATTTCGGCGTCCGCTATGTGACGTTCGTTGCGACGCCCGTTTCGATCACGACGGCTGGTACGCTGCCGAGCGGCAATGTGGGCACGCCTTACAGCCAAACGCTGGCCACTACGGGAACTTCGGGCGCCGCGACTTGGGCGCTGGGCGCGCCCAATGGCTCGTGGATTACCAATAATAATGGGAACCTGTACCTGCCTCCAGGACTGACTCTATCGTCGGCGGGAGTTCTCAGTGGAACGCCCACTACGACCGGAGATTACTCGTTCCCGGTCACCATAACCGATGCCGCCGGGAA
This sequence comes from Acidobacteriota bacterium, assembly GCA_021788955.1. Next base: position 7,313 of record JAJYKC010000028.1, on the reverse strand, counting down.
TAGGAGTTGGATACAGTTTAGCATCCAAGTCTTCGCCGCAGGGCAGAATCCACCGCTGGCATTAAATTTCGGGCCGACGGTGGGGCCAAGCCTGATTGGCACGATCACGCGTCAGCTTACGGCGAGCGGCGGTGTGCCCCCATATCATTTCTCCTATTCGCCTGGTGCGCCGGTGGCTCCAGGAATGCGCGTGCTGGACGGGCCGCCGCTACCGACGTCATTCCCGCCGACCACCACCGGCGGATGGGCTGGCGTCATCTTGAATCCGGGCTCTTATACAACCTCCTTACGCGTCACCGATAGCATTGGAGCAACTTTTGACCGGCCGGTGTGGTGGACGGTGGTGAATACGACGTTATTGGATCAGGGCTCGCTGCCGAAGGCCACGGTGGGCGCTGCCTACTCCTACACGTTCCATCCTTACGGCGGTAGCGGGAACTTCTCATGGACGGCGACGAACCTGCCGCCGGGGCTGAGCATCAGCTCGAACGGAATGATTTCGGGTACACCGGCGATTGCGGGCAGCTACTCCAGCACCGTCACAATGACGGACCTGACGAACAACACGTCCATCAATTACACCGAAGCGATCGCAGTGAACGCCTTTGCGATCACGACGGGCGGCGTGTTGCCGCAGGGGATGATCTCGCAGGCGTACTCGCAGCAGCTTAGTGCGCCGAATTGCGGCAGCGGATGCACGTGGACGGTGGCGAGTGGGTCACTGCCTTCAGAGATTACGTTGAGCAGCAGCGGTCTGCTTTCGGGAAGGCCGAGTGCCTTCTATAACAGCGGATTTCTGGTGCAAGCCGCGGGCTCGAACGGAACGGTGCAGAAGCAATTCTCCCTGCTGATCAACTACAACACGATCCAGCCGCTCTATATCAGCACGGGAGCAGCGGCCGGCGCAATATTCGGCCCCAACAATCTGAACACTGTCATCGCGAACTCCTTGAGCGCGCAGGGAGGTGCTCCGCCGTATACATGGAGCGTCCTTTCTGGCGTGCTGCCGCCGGGCATCAGTCTTACCGGACCGGGCGAGACGCTCGGAGCAAATCTATTGCCCGCTTCACCTACTTGGCCGGCCGGGTGATGCAAACCGGAACATACACATTTACTTTGCAAGTGACCGATTCGGCTTCTCCCACTCCCGCCATGCTCGCCAAATCGTTCACTTGGACGGTACAGCCGATTTCGATGAACATCACCAACTTCCCCGTGACCGGCAATTCGCTGACGTACAACATCGGTTACTCACAGCAATTGCTGGTGCTGGGCGGAACCGGGAATTACAATTCGTGGCAGGTGGTCAGCGGAACGCTGCCGCCGGGATTGAGCCTGAACGCGACGACCGGCCTGGTTTCCGGCGCGCCGGCCAACACGGGATCGTTCACCGCGGGAATTCAGGTGAAGGACACCGCGGGGGCCACGACAACCCAAAACGTGACGTTCACAGTGGCGGGGCCAAGCGGCGTAGTGATGAACGCGGGTAATTCGGATTCCAGCACGATCCAACTCGGGGTGACAACAGTGCTTGCTTGGAACCCCAGTGGTGGGACGGGGCCGTACACGTATGCGGCATTGACCGCATTGCCGCCTGGCTGCGTTTTTGAGTTTGGCAGCACTGTGCTTGGAAACAACGGGAGTACGTATGCGCTGGCGTGTACGCCCCTAGCGACCGGAGATTACACATTCACTTTTCAAATTACAGATTCAGTAGGAAATATCGGCGTCCGCACTATGGTGCTGCACGTGGTGCAGTTCACATTGTTTTCTTCTACCGCGCTGCCGAACGGATCCGTGGGAGTCCCGTATTCGGAATCGTTGGTCATCTGGAATGCCGCGGGAGTATCGTGGTCGATAGCAGCGGGGAACGCACTCCCCGCCGGGCTAAGCATCTCGGACAATAGCCTCACGGGAAGCCCCGCCGTACCCGGCAACTTCAGCTTCACCCTGACCGCTACTGACGCATCCAATCATGCGATCTCGTACACGTTCAGCCTCTTTGTTTCAACGATTCACATAACGACGCCGGAGATCATTCCGCAATCGGTGATCACGAACGTGCCATACAGTTATACGATGACTGCGGCCGGCGGCGGCGCAACGAAGACGTGGACGGCGACGGGGCTGCCTGCGGGAATCACGATGTCGAGCACGGGAATGCTGAGCGGAACGACAACCAGCACGGGGACATTCCGGATTATGGTGATGGTGACGGACGGGGCATCGACCTACACCCACTCGTTCACGCTGTTCGCGCGGTACAACGATCCGCCAGTGCCGAGCCTATCTGTTCTTACCACGGAACTGGCGGACACCCGCGTGGGGGCAAGCGTGAGCTTTACGCTTTCGCCCAGCGGCGGGACGCCGCCGTTCACGTGGACGGTAGCGCCGGGCTCTTCGTTGCCACCCGGCTTAACGCTGATCAGCGGGAATTCACTTTCTTCCTACTCTTCGGACGAGACCGCCGGGCTGACGTACCTGGCGGGCTCGCCAAGCATAGCCGCGTCTTACAGCTTCGACCTGATTGCGACGGACAGCACAGGGACGCAGATGCGGCGGACGTTCACGCTGAACGTGACGCCGATGGCTATTTTGGCCGGCGCATTGCGAACTCCGACGACAGGCGTGCCCTACAGTGAGCAGCTTCAGGGCTTGGGCGGGACACCACCGTATACGTTCACGTATTCGAAGTCAGGACTGCGTACGGACATGTTCCCGCCTGGAATCACGGCTACGGCATCGGGGCTGATCTCGGGAACTACGATGAGCACGGGATCGTTCGGGTTAATGGCAACGGCTCACGACAGCGCGGGACATATGTTCACGACAACGTATAGCTATACGGCAGTGAATGCGTTTGGGGTAGCGGTTACCACCGCGCCACCGCTGACCTGGCGATGGGGCGTAGGTACCACCACGACGCTTGCGACGAACGGGGCCTCGACCTATACCTGGAGTGTGTCTGCAGGCTCGTTGCCGGCGGGACTGGCGCTGGTGCCGAGCGGGTCCAGCACGCTGCTGGCGGGTGCTCCCCAGGTATATGGCACCTTCAGCTACACGCTGCGCGCAACCGATAATGGGAATCCGTCGAATTACGCGGATCGGGCGTACACCGTCCTCATCGGAACGCCATCCCCGGATTCGCGCCGGATTTATGTCTCGATGCCTCCGGCGCGAACCGGCACACCGTATTCCTTCAACTGGCAAGCTTACATTTATGGCGGCACACCACCGTACACATTCTCGACGAGCCCGCTTTCGCCGTTGCCGCCGGGACTAACACTTAGCCCGGCAGGAGTCTTGTCCGGAACTCCGACCGCGGTGGGGAGCTACTCGTTCACCTTCCTGGTCACCGACGCGTCCGGGAGTTCGGTGTATACGACTCCGCGTGCCTTGAATGTGCTGGGACCTGGAATGTTGAATCCTCTGCAAGGAACAAACACGACCTTAGACCAGGCATCGGTGAGCGCTCCGTACCCAGGGCAATTAGATGGGGCGGCAAGCGGTGGCGTGCCGCCCTATGTGTGGACACTGGCGCCGGGATCTCGCCTGCCTCCAGGCATCTCCATTTTGCCCGGCAGCAATGGCGTATCGAGTTATCTGGGGGGTATTCCAACCACTGCGGGAACTTATAACTTTGCTCTGAACGTGACCGACTCGGCGGGACAAATGGGCACCAGCCAGTTCACGCTGGTTGTGAGCCCGCTTGCGGCATCGCCGGCAATGATTCCGAACGGCACGGTGGGCACGGCGTATTCGGTGCAGTATATTCCGTCGGGAGGCACGCCACCTTACCGCTTCGCTATTGCGACGGGCTCGGGCGTACCGCCGGGGCTCTCGCTGAGCACGACGGGAACGCTTTCGGGAATGCCAACGGACACGGGGTACTTTAGTTTCATCGTGACGATCACGGATGCCGCGGGGAACACTCTGACAGCAACGCGAATCATCGACATCGACGACGCCCACGGAACCGCGCGAGGGATCGGAATGTCGGATACGATCCAGATGAACTACACGCTGACGGCGCCAACCCCGGCGCCGGTGCCGATCAACGTCGCGGCAACGAGCGGTCCGCTGCCCTTTACGGCGGCAGTGGAGGGCATTCCGGGCGCGACCCTGTCGGCCACGAGCGGGACGGCCCCCACAACGCTGAATCTCACCCTGAACACCGGCAGCCTGACGGCCGGCACTTATGCGGGGGTTGTGGCGGTGAACTCGACACAGGCAGCCAACGTCTACACTCAGACGCCGGTTATTCTTACCGTGACCAACGCGCCGCCATGCACGTACACCCTCACGCCTCCGAGCGGCAGCATACCCTCAACAGGCGGTGTTGGAAGCTTCGGAGTTGCCACCGGTCCTCTTTGCCAATGGTTCGCGGTTCCTTCGGCGCCGTCCTGGGTGAGCATCGTGAGCGGGGGCGGAGTAGGGCCGGGGACGGTGGTTTTCTTCGCCCCGCCGAACACCGGTTCTTTTGCCCGGGACAGCAATATCACGGTTGCGGGGCAGACCTATACGGTGACACAGTTTCCTGTCGGTTCGGCCTGCTCTTTTACTATTAGCCCTTCCGGGGTTGATGCGAGCGCCTCCGGTGGTTACTCCCCGGTAACGGTTATTCCATCCAATCCGTACTGTGCCTGGTCGGCTTCCGGTCTTGGTGCATATCCCTCTGGCGGCGTCGGGTTTGGAGGAACGATGCTGCAAATTCCGCCCAACCCGACGGCTTATTCGAGAACACTCAATGCCACCATAGCGGGGCAAGTATTCACGGTGGCTCAAGCGGGCGTCAACTGCACGGTTTCGGTCTCGCCGCCGTCGATCTTAGGGTTCCCATCTAGTGGTGGTTCGATGGCGGTGAGCGTGAGCGCGCCGATCGGCTGCATTTATGGTGCGACCAACGTGCCAAGTTGGATACAGATCTTCTACGGCCAGACGGGTTCGGGACCCGGGCCCAATACGATGGCCTTTTATGTTCTGCCGAATTCGACAACGACGAGCCGGAGCGCGACGTTGAGCATCGGCGGCCAACCGTTCACGATAAGCCAGAGCGGAATTCCCTGCAGTATGACCGTCGATTCGTCGGCGTTAAGTAGCCCGCTGCCTGCTCTCGGCGGCTCAGCGGCCGTGAATGTAACGGCCAACGGCCAGAATTGCTCGTGGACGGCATCGACCTTGGCGACCTGGGCGACGGTTGCCCCGATGTCGGGCGCCGGCAGCGGAGCCGTTACTGTGACAGTGACTTCGAACGCGGCCTCAGCGACAGCGCGCTCGACCAGCCTGATGGTGGCGGGGACGAGCGTGGGGGTCACGGAAGCTGGGACGGCGTGCACTTACAGCCTGGGATCGGCGACGGCGAGCGTGCCGTACGGTGGCGGAAGCGGATCGGTAACGGTGACAGCGCCTGGCGTGTGCGCCTGGGGCGCGTCGACAGACCCGAACGCTTCGTGGCTCACGATTGCCTCCACCGGGTCGGGAGGAACATCGGAGGTTACCTTCGTGGCGGCGCCGAATCCAACCTCCAGCCCGCGCTCGGGGGCGCTGACGATCGCGGGACAGAGTTACACCGTGACGGAGGGCGCGGCGCCGTGCAAATACGTGCTGAGCGGGTCGAGCACGACCGTGGCGGCAGCGGGAGCGAGTTCTTCCTTCACCTTCTCAACGGGGGCCTCGGGCTGCTCGGCCACCGCGGTGAGTTATGCCGGTTGGCTGACCGTGAGCACCAGCAGTTCGCCCGATGGCACATCGGGAACCGTAAGCTACACGGCGGCGGCGAATCCCGCAGGAGCCACACGCAGTGGCACGATCCAGTTTGGTGGGCAGATGTTCACGGTGAACCAGACGGGTGCGGCCTGTGCGTACAGCCTGAACGCCTATGGCGCACTTCTACCGCAATCGGGCGGCAGCGGAACGGTGCTGGCTTCGCAATCTGCCGTGGGCTGCGCGCCCACCGTGGGAACGGATCAGCCCACGATTGTGACGTTAGGGGCACTTTCGGGGCCAACGCTGAACATCTACGCACTCCCGTACTCGGTGGCGCCGTTTAGTTCTGTGGTGACTGCGACTCGCCTCAGTCACATCACATTCGGCGGCCAGATATTCGCCATCAAGCAAACATCATGGTGAGGCGAAAGGCCGAGGAGATTGCGCGGAGAGCGAATATGCGGACAAGGATTAGCAGCTTCGGAAGTTGGCGCCGGATGGCGCTAGCCTTGACGATCGCTGGAGCATCGATGCTTTGGGCCACCAATAAAGGACCCGATGCGGCGAGCTATACGGCGACCGATAATGCGGTCTATAGTTTCATTGACTTGGCAGGCGGGGCAGGTGGCGCGAGCGTGCTGGCTGGAACGGATGATGGGGTAGCGCTGCTCACGCTTCCATTTCCGTTCCAATTCTATGGGACCAACTATACGCTGGCGTGCGCGAGCGCCAATGGGCTGCTATATTTTGTGACTAGCGCGGCGGCTTGCACCGCCACGGTGGATTTCGCGAACACCGACCTGACCACGACGGCGACGCCCGGAGATTTGCCCACCGTGTTACCGTTTTGGTCAGACGTCACCTTCCAGGTTTCGGGTGCTGGAGCGGTGTATTACCAGACGCGGGGCACGGTGGGTAGCCGCCAGTTCGTCCTGGAGTGGAGCAACGGCTACCCGCAGGGATCGCCGAACCCGGTGACATTCGAAGCGGTGCTGTATGAGAGTAGCAATAACATCCTGTTCCAGTACCAGACCGTGGACCTCGGTGCGGCAAACCCAGCGACGGATGGCGCGCTTTCCACGATAGGCATTCGCGCTGCGGGCGGCAACACGAATGGAAAGCAAATCCAGTGGAGTTACGACGCCGCTGTCTTGAAGAACAGCACGGCGATCCTAATCACGCCGCGCCTGTCGGGGACCGGAGTGCTGGCGTATGCCGTGTACGCCACCGGGACCACTTGCGGCGCCCTCAGTTTGACGGGCAACGCCTTTACTGACAGCTTCGATTCGAGCGCGGGGAATTATGCCGCCACCAAATCCAATACACAAGGCAACGTTGCTGTAAACGGCAACGCTGCTTTAACCGGGAACGCAGTGATCAACGGCGCTATTTTTGCACTGAATCCGGCGGTGGGCGCGTGTAACAATGGAAGTCCAGGCATCACTCTCTCCGGCAACGCAAGTGCAACCGGCGGATATTCGCAGCTCACGGCACCGCTGGCCTTCACGAATCCGGCGCCGGCGATCCCAGGCACTTCCGATGTGTCGGCGACGGCAAACCAAGCGCTACCGCCGGGAAATTACCACAACAACTCTGTCACCGGCGCG
>JAJYKC010000027.1 GCA_021788955.1 Acidobacteriota bacterium | reverse complement strand
CTGGGAAAACAATATTTACTTCGAGCGGGCGTTCGAAGATTTTTGCGAGTTCCTCGACCATTCGCGGTTTTCGGCGCACCAGGTGCGGGACGTGCTGGACGAAATCGAGGAGGCGAACGCGCGCATTCACGGGTATGGGTCGCTCAATTTCGGGCGCAATCTGCGGCAGTGCTACCAGCATCTGGCGGAGCGCGAGGTGCGCGAAGAGGACCTGAAAACGGTGATGGGGTTCGCCGAGCGGATTCTGGAATGCCCGATGGAGGTGATCGAGGGCGTGCCGGAGACGCTGGAATATCTTTCGCTGCGGCACGAGCTGACGCTGTTCACCAAGGGGCACACGGAAGAGCAGAAGCTGAAGCTGGAGCGCTCGGGGCTGGCGCCGTTTTTCGCGCATACGGCGATCGTGAAGGAGAAAGACGCGGCGGCGTACCGCAAGCTGGCGGCGGAGCGGGGCATGGAAGCGGAGCGGGCGTGGATGATCGGCAACAGCCCGAAATCGGACATCAACCCGGCGCTCGAGGCGGGGTTGAACGCGGTGTTCGTGCCGCACGCGCACACGTGGGTGCTGGAGAAACAGGAGATCCGGCCGGGGAATGGGCGGCTGATCAGGGTGGAGCGATTTGGCGAACTACGCAGATATTTTTGAAGAGCGGCGCCGGCGGCGCGGCTCGGGATGGGCGGCGGCGGGGATTCTGGCGCTGCTGTTGGCACACGCCGCCGCAGCGGTCACGCCGCCGTTTCACACCGAGGGCCGCCACATCATGGATGCGCACGGAGCGCGGGTGAAGCTGGCGGCGGTGAACTGGTACGGCGCGGAGGAAAGAGATTACGTGGTGGCTGGGCTGGACCAGGCGCCGCTGGCGCAAATCGCGCACAGCATCCGCGCCATGGGATTCAACGCAGTGCGGCTGCCGTGGTCCAACGAGATGTATGAGCACAATCCGGCGGTGGCGCCGGCGCGTCTGGCGGCCAATCCGGACCTGAAAGGCATGACGGCGCTAGCGGTGTTCGATGCGGTGGTGAACGCGCTGGCCGCCGAAGGGACCTTCGTCATTCTGGACAATCACACGAGCATCGCGGACTGGTGCTGCTCGATGACGGATGGCAACGGGTTCTGGTACAACGCGAATTATCCGGAGAGCCGTTGGATCGCGGACTGGAAGGGGATGGCGGTGCGGTACGCGCATCAGCCGGCGGTGATCGGCGCGGACCTGCGCAACGAACCGCGCGGGCCGGTGTGGGGCGGCGGCGATCCATTGCGCGACTGGCGGGCGGCGGCCGGGCGCGGAGGGAACGCGGTGCTCAGCGCCAATCCGAACCTGCTGATTTTCGTGGAAGGCATCGGTTACGCCGCGGACCTGAGGGGCGCGCAGGCGGCGCCGGTTCAATTGAATGCCGCCGGGCGGCTGGTGTATTCGAGCCATGACTACGCGTGGTTTCACAAAGGCGTGTCGGGGTACGGCGCTTTAAAGGCGGCGCTGGATAAGAAGTGGGGATATCTGCCCGGTGCCGGCGTGCCGGTGTGGGTGGGAGAGTTCGGGACGTGCCACACCTCGCCGAAGTGCGTTTCTTCGACGACGCCCGGCGACTCGGGTTACTGGTTCTCGCTTTTTACGCGCTATCTTCGGGAGCGCGACTTAGACTGGTCCTATTGGGCGCTTAACGGCACGGAGGCAACCGGCACGGGGAGAAGGCTGGGCGCGGCGGAAACATTCGGCATTCTCAACAAGACCTGGACCGGCGCGGCATCCGGCGCCTTGCTCGATGCGTTGCAGACGCTGGTTGCGCCGTCAGCGCCTGCGGTGCGCTGAGCCGCGGGGTAGCGGCTATGCACTACGGTACTAACTTTCGTTAACCGGAATAATGCTCCGATCGAAGACTATGATTCACCGGCAGTAAGCTTTAGTATTAAATCCGAGGAGATATAGACATCCATGCTGCATCTGGTCCGAAATTTTCTGCAAGACGAAACGGCGCAGGACCTGATCGAGTACACGCTCCTGGTCGCATTCGTCGCTTTGGCCAGCGCGGCACTGTTTATCAGCGCGGGGCTGAGCATAAACGGTATTTGGGACGAGGGCAATGAAGCGTTGTCGGCAGCGAACAGGATGGGAAGCAGACGCTGGTAAGGCAGGAGATCTTCCACAATGTGCCGGTGACGGTCGATGCGGCTGAGGCGCTACCGTGCTGGAGGGCCGGTGGCAGCGGGCCGGCCGCCTGACCTCCCAGCGCGGGCATTTCCTTCCGGGGCTATTCTTCTTTTACGACCTGGACCGTAACTTCGGCGGTAACGTCTTTGTGGAGACGAACCGGGACTTTGAACTCGCCGAGTTGCTTGATCGGTTCCTCGATGTGGATTTTGCGGCGATCTACGGTGTAGTTCTGTCCGGCCAGGGCGTCGGCGATGTCTTTGGCGGTGACGGAGCCGAAGAGCTGGTCGTTTTCGCCGGCTTTCTGAGCGATGGTCACACTGACGCCGGTGAGGAGCTTGGAAAGGTCCTCGGCTTCGCTCTTGAGCTTGGCTTCGCGGCGGAGATGCGCCTGGCGCTCCTGCTCGACGATCTTGCGGTTGGCGTCGGTGGCGGGGACGGCGAGGTGCTTGGGCAGGAGAAAGTTGCGGGCGTAGCCGGGGGCGACCTTGACGACCTGGCCGCGGGCGCCGAGTTTATCGATGTCTTCTCTTAAGATGACTTCCATGGCGGTTTCCTCCGTTATACGCTGGCCGCGAAGGGCAGGAGCGCGATGTTGCGCGCCTTCTTGATGGCGTCGGCGAGGCGGCGCTGGTGCGGTGCGCAAACGCCGGAAATGCGGCGGGGGATGATCTTGCCGCGCTCGGCGATGAAAGCGTGGAGCAGCTTGACATCCTTGTAATTGATGTCGTCGATGCGCTCGACGCAGAAACGGCAGACCTTCTTGCGCCGGAAATATTGCTTCTTCTGTGTGGCGACGGCTTTATCGCCGCCGGTGGGGCGCTGGGACGCGCTGCCTGGTCTTCCTTTGGATTCTGGCATGGGTTATTCCTCCCTCGGCTGGCCGGGCATGGCCGGCGCTTCTACCGGATGGACGGGCGCACCGGGCGCACCCGGAACCGCTGCGGGCGCGGGTGGGGCCGATGCGGCGCGGCGGGCGGCGCGCTTGTCACGCTGCTTTTTGCGCTTCTCGAGGCGCTTGAGCGTCTCGTCGATGCGGACGGTCAGGAACTTGAGGACGATATCGGAGACGCGCAGGCGGCGCTCCAACTCTTTGACGGTTTCGGGGCCGGCGGAAAACTGGAGCAGGACGTAAGCGCCCTCGCGGTACTTGTCGATGCGATAAGCGAGCTTACGCTTGCCCCACTTGTCGACTTTGTCCACGTTGGCGCCCGCGGAGGTCAACTGCGTGCGCAACTGCTCGATGAACGCATCGACCTCCTCATCCGGCGCATCCGGCCTGGCGATGAACAACTCTTCGTAGATCCGTGTCATGCTTCCTCTGTATTTAAGCCTGGGGCGCGACGATTGAACTTCGTCATGGCCTTTTCGACGCCTTCGGCAATTATGGAACGAACGGCATCGGCTGCATAGTCGACCAGTTCATCCAATTCCTCTCTTTGCGAGCGCTTGATGGGCGCCAGCACAAATTCCGCGCCATCCCTGACGGGATGGCCGGGGTGAATCCCTAACCGCACCCGGAGGAGGTCGCTGATACCGAGGCTGGCGATGACCGAGCTCATTCCTTTGTGCCCGGCGGCCGAACCCTTCGGCTTAATGCGCAGCGCCGTCCAGGGCAGGTCCAACTCATCATAAACGACGATGAGGTGTTCCGGCCCGATCGAGTGCTTTTCCATCAGCGGCGCGAGCGAGGTGCCGCTGAGATTCATAAACGTTTGCGGCTTGGCCAGCATCACGGGGACGCCCTCGATCTCGCCCGGACCGATGAGCGCCTTGGAATCCCTTCGCGTGACGCGGATACCGTACCGCTCCGCCAGCCGGTCGATCACCATGAAGCCGAGGTTATGCGGGGTAAGCACGTATTCCTGGCCCGGGTTACCGAGACCGGCGATTAGGAACATAGGAGCTAAGAAGTTAGGAGTTAAGGAGTTAGGAGGAGCGCGGCGGGCTCCTAACTCCTTAACTCCTAACTCCTATCATTCTTATTTCTTCTTCCCTTTCTCTTCCGCCGGGGCTTCCTCTTCCTTCTTGCCCTTCTTGATCACTTCGGGCTCGGCGGGGGCAGGGGCGCCTTCGGCGGGCGCGGCAGCACCTTCGGCAGCGGGCGCGGCGACCTCTTCAGCGCGCAGCGCGACTACGTGCGCAATTACCGCATCCGCAGGGCTCATGAGCTTGATGGAGCCGCCCATGAGGATATCACTGGCGCGCTTGCTCTGGCCGATCATCAACTCGGTGACATCCACGGTGAAGTGCTCGGGAATGTCATCGGGGAGGCAGTCGATTTCGACGGCGCGGGTAACGATCTCGAGAAGACCGCCCTGCTGTTTGACGCCCTTGGGCTCGCCGGAGGTGTGCACGGGGACGGTGACACGCAGGCGCTTGGTCAGGTCGATCCGCTTGAAATCGGCTTGGAGGAGCGTGCCCTTGATGGGATCGTTCTGATGATCGACCACCATGACGGGAGTGGCGCCTCCGCCATCGATGGCCAGATTAAAGATGGTGTTGTAGCCGGTGGAGCTGTGCAGGATTTTGTTGATCTCGCGGGGATTGACCGCGATGCTCACCGGGTCCTGGAATGCGCCGTAGACGATGGCCGGAATCTGGCCGGCACGGCGCGTACGGCGCGCCTCGTTCTTGCCGCGTGTGTCGCGGACACTGGCGGCGACGGTAATATCTTTTCTCAACTACGTATCTCCTTCGCGGGAAGTCCGATTCGCCGGTTAGGGCTAACGTGGGTTCCCGGGTTTAGTCGTGAGTTATGAGTTTTGAGTCATGAGTTTCCAATGCTCGGCGCCCACTCATAACTCACAACTCATAACTCACAACTTTTAAACAAACAAGACACTCACCGAAGTCTCCTCGTGAATCGATCTAATGGCTTCCGCCAACAACTTCGCGACCGACAACGATTTGATCCGGCTCGATCTTCTCGCCTCTTTCGAGAGCGGAATCGAATTCGTAAAAACCACTTCCTTGAGGCACGAGGCCTCGATCCGGCCAACCGCCGGACCGGACAGCACAGCGTGCGTGGCACAGGCCGAAACACTGGCCGCACCCTTGGCCATGAGCGCTTCGGCGCCCTTGACGAGCGTACCCGCGGTGTCGATCAGATCGTCCACCAGCAGGCAGTTGCGCCCGCGGACATCGCCGATGACGTTCATCACCTCGGCGACGTTGGCTTCCTCGCGCCGCTTATCGATGATGGCCAGCGGCGAAGCAAGCCGTTTGGCGAACGCCCGCGCGCGCTCGACGCCACCCGCATCCGGCGAAACCACCGTGACGTCGGGGATATTGAGCGCCTTAAAGTGTTCGATCAACACGGGTGTGGCAAACAGGTGATCCACCGGGATATCGAAAAAGCCCTGAATCTGGGCCGCATGCAAATCGAGCGTCAGGAGCCGGTTGGCCCCGGCCGTCTCGAGCAGCGCCGCGATGAGGCGGGCGGAGATGGGAACGCGGGGTTTATCTTTGCGGTCCTGGCGAGCGTATCCATAATAGGGTAGCACGGCTGTAATGCGCTCCGCCGAGGCGCGCCGGAGGGCGTCCATCATGAGGAGGAGTTCCATCAGGTTACGGTCCACGGGGGTACAGGTGGGCTGGATGATGAAAACGTCGGCGCCGCGCACGTTCTCCTTGATCTGGAGGTAGATTTCGCCGTCGGAAAACTGGCGGACCATGGCATGGCCGAGCTCGATACCCAGCGCCTGGCAGATTTCCAGAGCCAGCGCGGCGTTGGCGTTTCCGGCGAAGATTTTGAGGCGGTCGTGAGTCATGCGTAGCGGCTTTGGGGCGGCCATAGGTTCCCGTGGACGTGCTGGTCTAGAGCGCGCAGCCACATGGAACGATAGCGCGCGCGGCTAATCAACTGAATGCGAAACGCGGTTTCCTCTTTAAAAGATTTTAATGCCCGCCCGGCTTCTTCGCTCGTGCGGAAAAACCCGAAAATGGCCGAGCCGGAGCCGGTCATGAGCGCGGGGGAAGCGCCCGCCCGCTGGAGGCGCCGCTTGAGGCGGGCCAGGAACGGGTACTGCTGGAAAACCACTTCCTCAAAATCGTTGACCGCCCGCACGCACTCCGGTTGCCAAGCTATCGACTGGAAACTAAATATTTTATTTTCCTGCAACGGAGTTGTCAAACGGGGGGCCAGGCGGCGGTAGGCGTCGGCGGTGGAAACGTGGACGGCGGGGGCGAGCAGGATGCCGGAGCGCGGGGGAAGGTCGGGGAGCGGGAAAAGCTCGGTGCCGCGGCCGATGCCGGCGGCGGCGCCGCCGAAGAGGAAAAAGGGGACGTCGCTGCCGAGTTCCCGGGCGATGGAGAGGAGGGTCGGGAGCGGCAGTCTGCGGCCAGCGAGGACGGGGAGCGCAAGGAGGACGGCGGCGGCATCGCTCGATCCGCCACCGAGGCCGGCACCCATGGGGATGCGCTTCCCAAGGCGCATTTCGACGCGGCCGGCGGCGCGGGCAGCATCGAGGACGAGGCGCGCGGCGCGGATGCAGAGATTATTCGGGATGGCGAGAGGGTCGGCGAGTTCGATGGCGGTGGCGCGGGCGGGGGTGAAGGCGATGTCGAGGGTATCGGCGAGCGAGATGGTATGGAAGACGGTACGGAGTTCGTGGTAGCCGTCGGGGCGCGGGCCGAGGACGCGGAGATCGAGGTTGATCTTCGCCAGGGCGCGCAGGCGCACGCGACGCGGGGAGCTCATTTGTCGTACTGGAGCAGGGAGAAAACTTCGCGCCCGGCGAGCTTCTGGCGGCCGTTCAGGAAAGTGAGCTCGACGACGAAGCCAAGGCCGGCGACGATGCCGCCGGCATTTTCGGCCATGCGGGCGGCGGCGGCGGCTGTGCCTCCGGTGGCGAGGAGGTCGTCGACGATGAGGACGCGGGTGCCGGCGGAGATGGCGTCCTTGTGCATTTCGAGACCGTCGGAGCCGTATTCGAGATCGTACCGCACGGAGACACACTCGGCGGGAAGTTTTTTGGGCTTGCGAATGGGGACGAAGCCGGCGCCAAGGGCATAGGCGAGCGCGGGGGCGAAGATGAAGCCGCGGGCCTCGATGCCGAGTACGACATCGACCTGGGCCTCGCGGTAGTGGTACTTGAGGCCGTCGATGACGGCGCGGAAGCCGCACTTATCTTTCAGGAGGGTGGTGATGTCGTAGAAGAGGATGCCCGGCTTGGGGAAGTCGGGGACCTCGCGAATGAGCTTTTTCAGGTCTTCCATGGGTGCGGGGCTGGAAAGCGTATTGTGGCATGGGGGCAGGGGGCGGAGCAAGCGCGGCGGTGTTGCCGGATGGAAACAGATTGCCACCGATTTGGCTACTCCTTTCGAGCTAGTCCATTTGTGGAATTGCAGCGGCAGCACTTCAAATTCTAGATTCGTTGTAGAAAGGTCATCACATATGTGTATGTGGAAAGCTATTTCACTGGTATTCATTGTAGCGATTGTTGTACTCGCCCAGCCGCCCTCCCCAATGCCGGCCGCCGCGGACACGCCATTTCAGGTTTATTATGCGGCCAACCTGAATCAGGGGGAGTCGTATATCAATCTCGTCAACGATGGCGCCACCGGGGCTCCGCCGCTCGGGCCGGGACTGGGTGCCGCAGTCGGGAACGTCTGCGCCAACGTGTATGCGTTCGACCAGAACGAGGAGATGATTTCGTGCTGCTCGTGCCTGCTGACACCAAACCAGGCGAGGTCGCTGGGAGTCAACCGGGACATTACTTCCAACACCGCGACGCAAGTGACGCCCAATCTGGTGACTGTGAAAGTGGTGGCCACGCGGGCGGGCAGTGACGGCGCCGGAACGAGTTGCTCGAACGCGGCGGCCACGGTGACCGGGGATGCACTCGTAACGGGCCTGATCGCTTTCGGAACGACATTACATATGCAGGGGAGCGGGTATACCGTCACGGAGACGCCGTTCGCGCCCGCGAGGTTGAGCGACGGCGAGATTTCCTCCCTTGCCAACACGTGCGGCAGGATCATTGGGAACTTGAGCAACTTCGGGACGTGCGGGTCCTGCCGGAGCGTTTTGGACGGCGGCCATTAAACTCTCGCCCGCGGTTTCATCGGCCCACTCGGGATGTTTCAAGACCTCTCGGATGCAAAGGCCGGCCTGATCTTTTCGGGCTTCGAGTAGATCGCGCGTGAGGACATTGAACACCTTGGAACGAGAGCATGATTTCCGGATAGAGATCGCTTGCAAACAACATGCTCGCAACGAGCTCACAGATGTTCTGCATGGTCCGACAGATTGGGCACGTACGGGAGGTGCATTGGCGGTTGTGCTCCACTACGAATTGCAGGAAAGCGATAATTTCACGGTCGGCAATTTCTTCCAGTGCCACTTTCAGATCGACCTCAGGCTGCGGTGAATTTTCTCCGATTACCTCGACATACTCAATACTGTCTTATAGCAAATGAAACAATATATCTAAAGTTACTAGTTGGCGCGGAGCACGGCTGGGCTGGAAAAACAGTCTCAGAACTTATCTGGGCAGCCGGCATCAGCAGTGGGTGCGGATCACCGCTGATTCGCCTTCAGTACCTTTTTCCGCAACCGGATGGACTCCGGAGTTACTTCCACATACTCGTCGTCGCGGATGAATTCGATAGCTTGTTCTAAGTTGAGGATGCGCGGGGGGACCAGGCGGATGGCTTCGTCCGCTGTCGAAGCGCGCATATTGGTGAGCTTCTTTTCCTTGACGATGTTGCAGTCGATGTCCTTTTCGCGGGCGTTTTCGCCGACGACCATGCCTTCGTAAACTTCCGTGCCGGGGCTCACGAAAATCTCGCCGCGCTCCTGGAGGTTGAAGATTGCGTAGCCGGTCGCGCGGCCGGGCCGGTCGGCCACCAGCGAGCCCGTGGGGCGCGTGGGGATGTCGCCCTGCCAATCGGTGTAGCCGTGGAAGAGCGAATTCATGATCGCCGTGCCGCGGGTATCGGTGAGGATTTCGCCGCGCAGTCCGATCAAGCCGCGCGAGGGCACGTGAAATTCCAGGCGGACGCGGCCGGAGCCGTGGTTGATCATTTTCGCCATCTTGCCCTTGCGTGCGCCGAGCTTCTCGATCACGACACCGAGGAAAGATTCGGGGCAATCGATGACGAGGAGTTCGACGGGCTCCTCGACCTTGCCGTTCACCGTGCGGGTGATGATTTCGGGCTTGCCGACCATGAGCTCGTAGCCTTCGCGGCGCATCATTTCGATGAGGATGGCGAGCTGAAGCTCGCCGCGGCCCATCACCTTGAAGGTGTCGTGGCCAAGCTCTTCGACGCGGATCGAGACGTTGGTGAGCAGCTCCTTGTCGAGGCGCTCGCGGAGGTTGCGGGAGGTGACCCACTGCCCTTCCCTGCCGGCGAACGGGCCCGTGTTGATGGTGAAGGCCATGGCAATGGTGGGCTCGTCGATGTGGATGCGCGGCAGCGGCTCGGGGTTTTCGGCGCTGGTGACGGTTTCGCCGATGGTGATCCCTTCGACGCCGGCGATGGCGAGGATGTCGCCGGAACAGCCGGTGGTTTCATCCACGCGCTTGAGGCCTTCGAACGAATAGAGCTTGGTGATTTTGGTGGCCTGAAGCGAGCCGTCGCGCTTGGCGATGCCGACGGTGTCGCCATAGCAGAGGCGGCCGTTGAAGACGCGGCCGATGCCGAGGCGGCCGAGATAATCGCTGTAATCGAGATTGGCGATTAGCATTTGCAGCGTGCCGTCAGGGTCGCCCGCGGGCGCGGGGATGTGCTCGAGGATGGCGTCGAAGAGCGGGCGCAGGTCGTTCGATGGGTCGTCGAGCGAACGGCGGGCGATGCCGGTCTTGGCGATGGTGTAAAGGACGGGGAAATCGAGCTGGTCCTCGGTTGCGTCGAGATCGATGAACAGGTCGTAAACCTCGTTGAGGACTTCCTGGACGCGAGCGTCGGCGCGATCGATCTTATTGATGACGACGATGGGCGGGAGGTCGGCTTCCAGGGCCTTGGACAGGACGTAGCGGGTTTGGGGGAGCGGGCCTTCGCTGGCATCGACCAGGAGCATGACGCCATCGACGATTTTCAGGGCGCGCTCGACCTCCCCGCCGAAATCGCTGTGGCCGGGAGTATCGACGATGTTGATCTTGACGCCCTGGTAGCGGATGCCGGTGATCTTGGCGAGGATGGTGATGCCGCGCTCGCGCTCGAGCTCGTTGGAATCCATGACGCGCTCGACGTGCTCTTCGTTGGCGCGGAAGATGCCGCTCTGGTTGAGCATGGCGTCCACCAGCGTGGTTTTGCCATGGTCGACGTGCGCAATGATAGCGATATTGCGGATAGAAGACAGGGAGGTGTGCAATTTAAAGGGTAGCAGAAGTCAGGAGGCAGGAGTTAAGGCGGCGTAAATCAATAAACTTTACAGCTGACGTTAGTGGTGGGGATGGATTGTGTAGTTCCACTCTCCGTGAAATGTGTCAGGCGTCAGGTTGACATGGGCGAAC
>JAJYKC010000026.1 GCA_021788955.1 Acidobacteriota bacterium | reverse complement strand
CGCAGCGGCTCGCATAGGAAACAGCGCTCCCGCCGCAGCCTCGGTCAGCGGGCGAACTTCCACCGAGGCTTCTGGATCGATATCGGAAAGAGCATTTCGCAGAGGCTGGACCCATCGCTCGCCGTTATCTGCTGTCGCGACGAGCAATTGCGCAAAAGAAAAAGGAGTGAAGAAGACAGGAGGGTGGTCCTCGCCGAGGCTGCGCAGCTTGGCGTCAGCGGCTACTCCGACGATTTGGAGAAATTGTGGCTCTGGACGGCTGACAACGATTTCTTTACCGGCCGGATCGTCGCCACCAAAGAGACGACGCGCCAAAGTTTCGTTCAGAATGACCGGTACCGGGCGGCGGGTGCGATCCGCGAGATCGAAATCCCGGCCGCGCAAAATGGGGATGCCGAGAACATGGAAGAACTGCTCGCCCCCACCCAACTCGTAGGCTTCGCGTGCGCTGGAAAGCGGGTCGCTACTACTGCGTACCAAACCGGCAAATTGGAGTTCGCCCATCAAGGGCAGGGTTCCGGCCGACGTGACGCCCGTAACGCCTGGTACCTGTTTGATAATCTCGGCGATCCGGTCACGCCAGGACCAGCCTGCTTCGCCTTGGGCCTGTCCAGGTGGTTGGTGAACACGGACAATCACCGTGTCTCTGATGTTGAACCCGGGATCGGCGCTGGCGAGGTGGACGAAGCTGCGGGCGAATAGCAGGCCAAGGCTCAATAAGACAACTGAGAGCGCAAGTTGCAGCGCGACGAAGCCACTGCGCAGGTTCGACCGGCGAATGGAGAACGTGGGCTCGCCTCGTTTCATCGCGAGGCTAAGGTCGGCGCCTGAGTTCCGCAGGGCGGGGAGCAAGGAAGAGACGAGCAGTGTAATCAGAGCCGCCGCCAGCGCGGAAAGAAACAAACCACGGTCGGTTTGGAAGTGGAATTCGAGTGGCAGATTGTAGGCCGACGGCCATCGGACGTAGCTGAGTTCGTGGCGCAGAAAGGCATCGAGAACGAGACCAGTGGCCGCTCCCAATGCTACGAGCACAGCGCCTTCGGCTAGCAGTTGGCGAATGATATGGCTACGGCTGGCGCCGAGCGCTTTGCGAATCGCTAGCTCGCGCTGCCGGGCAACGCCGCGTGCCAGCAGCAAGCCTGCCACATTCAGGCAGGCGATGAGCGCAAGTAGAGCCGCAGTACCAAACAGCATCACGAAAAAGATGAAGAAGAGGTGGTCCTCGCCTTCCGCGGCGGCATTCGCGGCCAGACCGGCCATGGGCCGGAGTACGGCGACGCGACGCGCGAAATCCAGGCCACCGATATGGCGGGCGGTCGCCAGTAAGGCTTCGCGGGTTTGGCTGCGCGTCAATCCGTCACGCAGGCGGCCGAACGGGCGACAGTGGGCGGAGGTGGGCGGCGCAATGACGTAAACTTCCGGCGAGACGCCGTGGCCCACGATGCTTCGATAATCTCGCGGAAGAACGCCGGTGACCGTATACAGATGCCCGTTCAGATTCAGTGTGCGGCCGACCACATGCGCATCGCGGTTCAGCCGCCTGCTCCAGAAACCATAGCTGAGAACAGCGACTGGATGGCCTTCGTCATTCTTTGAATAGAGCCGTCCAACGGAGGAACCAACGCCGAGAACGTCGAAGAAATTGGCGCTGGTCGGCATCTGCCAGACGATTTCGTGTTTGCCGGAAACCCAATTGATATCGTTGAACCAGAGGGTGAAAGCCAGGTCCTTAAATACGCCGGCATCCCGTAGTTCTCGATATTGGTCATATGGAACCTCCGCGGCCACACGCGCCAGTCG
The DNA here is from genome assembly GCA_021788955.1 of Acidobacteriota bacterium. The sequence goes on along the minus strand of JAJYKC010000026.1, from coordinate 9,011 downwards.
ATCCGGTTGCTGCGCGCTGACGTCGTCCAGGATCATCTCGCGAACGATGCTGTAAATGGTGATATTGGCGCCGACGCCTAGGGCCAAAGAAAGAATACCGACGGCGGCAAGGGCCGGGGATTTGCGGAGGCTTCGCAGCGCGTGGTTCAGGCCGGCAAGCATAGGTGGCATAGGCATATCTGAAGCGGATCCAACCTGAACCGCGCATCTCTACACTACACAAACTGCCATTTCTTGGCGCTGGATCTTACGTTTGGAGCCCAAGTGGTGTCGTCGCCTGTGCTGACACTGACCCGAAATCGCGTTCGAGGAGATCACTCTTGCCCTGTCGCCAAGGGTGAGGCCGATCCGTCACCACGCCACATCTCGTCAGCGATTCGCTTCAGGCTCGATGCCCATCCGATCGTTGACTACGTCTCGGAGCTTCTGCTTGCATCCTAGGTAGCGTTCGCTGGTCTGGACGGAGACGTGCCCCAGCAAGAATTGGATCTGATCCAGTTCGCCACCGGCCAAGTGACAGAGCCTCGCGCAAGTGCGCCGAAGATCCCGCGGGGCGAGCTTCTCAATGCCCGCACGCGACGCGCCCTCGCGGACCACCTCCCACAGGACCTTCGGAGTCATTCCGTTGCCCCAGACTTTACCAGCCCTGTCGATGGATCGAAATAGCGTGCCCCGGTGATGCCGCTGTCCTCCTTCCATGCGTCGACAGCCACCTTAACCCACGCTGGAATGGGAATGGCGCGCATGTGTCCGGCCTTGCTCAGGAGGTCGGCGATGACCCAGTGCTCCTCTCGCAATTGGATGGCATCGACGCGGAGCGCGAGCAACTCGCCGCGTCGCAATCCACATCCGATCGGCATTGCGAGGATCGCGTAATTCCTCTTGCCGCGGAGCGAATCGCGGTCCACACCCGTCAGCAGCTTCTGGCCCTGCCCGGCGGTAAGCCAGTTCCCGACCCGGACCCCAATCCGGCGGACTCCTTTGACCCGTCGGATTCCTGCCGCCAGTTCCGGACTGAGCAGGCCCGAATCGGCTGCCTCATACGCCACCCGCCGAACGGCGGCGAGGCGTACGTTGATCGTCGTCGGTGCGTCCAGCTTCTGTTCGAGGTAGATCCGATATCGCAGGACGCGCTTCGGCGTGCGCATTTTCTTTTGCGGCTTCGACATGGGTGACGGCTTCCTTGACCGTCAACCTCGATGTCGCCACAGCCCCGTGGATTGCGAAAGCGTAGAATGGAAGGAGGAGACCAGCCATGGAGGTCACACTGCCAGCCGACTTGAGAAGTCAGGTCGAGCAGGAACTCGCCAGCGGCCGGTACCGGAGCCGCGACGAACTGATCGAACAGGCTGTCCGGCACTTCCTCGATGAGCGCCAACGTGGCCAACGGAGGCTTGATGCGCTCCGTAGAATCGGGCAGGCTGTTGATCAGGCCGGCCTGTACGAACGAGTGCTGCTTCCTCATCAGAAATGACGGGCACACCGCTCGTGGTCCTGGACGCCTGCGTCCTTGCCAACTTCTCCCTCTGCGACACGCTCCTACGTCTCGCCGAGCCACCCCGCCTCTATGAGCCGAAGTGGTCGGAGGACATCATTCGTGAGACAATCCGCACGCTGGAATCGAAGCTCCGGTGGCCGGGTTCTCTGACGGCTTATTTCGAATCGGAATTACGCACGCATTTTCGCGAGGCGTGGATCAGCGGCTACGAGCCACTCGTTCCCCGTATGACCAACGATGAAAAGGACCGTCATGTGTCGGCGGCAGCGGTCCACGGGGAGGCGCCGGTAATCGTCACCTTTAACCTTCGCCATTTCCGGAGTCAGCACCTCGAGCCGTGGGGCATCCGGGCGCTTCATCCGGGGGCCTTTCTGGTCGAGATGTTCAGCCAGGAAGAAGCAGTCCTGATGACGAAACTCGAACAGCAAGCCGCCGACCGCGGACGCACGTTGCGCCAACTTCTGGACATTCTGAACGCGACGGTCCCCGAGTTTGTGGCGGCCATTTCGGCTGCAATCTCAAGGAAATCGTGCTGATTTCGCTCAGATCCCGAATTCCTCCTGTGCAGCCGCCCTGCGTTCACCGACTCCGGCGGCCGGTTATGGTAAGGGATCGCCGCGGCTAGCTTCCAGCACCATGGAACTGATCACGATTCTGAATCGCCGCCATCGTTTCCGGGGTTTTGTCTACCAGGACGCTCACTTCAGTGCCGGCAAAAAGAGCATCGAAGTGACCATACGGCCGCGCAAGGGTTCGAACGCAGTTTGCTCGCGCTGCCATTTGACGGCGCCCGGTTACCACCAACTCGCCGAACGGCGTTTTGAGTTCATCCCCTGTGGGGGTTTCTCGTCTTGCTTCTCCACACCATGCGAGGCGTCGACTGTCCCCGATGTGGCGTTGTGGCCGTCGAAGAAGTTCCCTGGGGCGACGGCAAACGCTCGCTGACCAAAGCCTACATGCTCTTCCTAGCCCGTTGGGTGCGGTGGCTCTCATGGAAAGAGACGGCGGCAGTCTTTCGCACATCCTGGGACAAGGTTTTCGACGCGGTGGAGCACGTCGTCACCTGCGGACTGGAGCACCGGGTACCGGTCCAAATCGATGCGATCGGCGTTGATGAAATCCAATACGCCAGCAGACGCCACAAGTATCTGGCGCTGGTCTATCCGATCGACCTCGGCATTACTCACCAACTCTGAGTGGGCCGCGAAAGAACCATCGAAACCTTTCAGGGATTCTTCACTGTCATCGGCGACGAGCTGGCTTCGAAGATCGTGTTCGTCTGCTCCGATACGGGGGAGCCCTATTTGAAAGTCATTCGCGTGAAATGCTCTGAGGCGCTTCACATCCTCGATCGTTTCCGCATAGTGGCGAAAATGAACAAGGCGCTGGACGAAGTCCGCTCCGGATAGCGAGCGAGGGCGGCGTGCCGTTGCTGAAGAAGTCGCGCTGGCTACTGCTCAAACGCGAAGAGAATCTGAAAACGGGCTGGCGCTTCCGGTTACGCGATTTGCTTCGCTACAAACTAAAGCCCGTTCGTGCTTACCTTCTGCAAGGATGCCTTTCAGCAACTCCGGGATTACAGCTCGCCCGCCTGGGCCGCAAAGTTCCTCGATGATTGGTGTCGGCAGGTGATGCGCTCGCGCATCTAGCCTATGAAGAGGATCGCCCGGTCACTGCGCCAGCACCGCGAACTGATCCTTAACTATATTCGCGCCCAGAAGTTGCTTGCCAGCGGAGATGTCGAGGGGCTGAATAACAAAGCGAAAGTCACCATGAGAAAACCCTACGGATTCCGCATCGTCCATTGCCTCGAACTTGCACTGTTTCACTCACTTGGCAAATTACCCGAGCCGGAATCGACCCACGACTTCTTCTGAAGAACCCCAAAAAGAAATCGCGCATGCCAGCTACCCCCTGAGGGGCGCAGCATGCGCGATTCGAATTCCGAAAAAAGGAAGCGAAAAGCTTACTTCTTCTCGTCCTTGGCTTTCTTCGCCTTCTTTGCCTTCTTGGCCTTCTTCTTGCCGCTGGCGGCGGGAGCATTCTGGGCGAAAACGCTGGTCGCGCCCATTACGAGCGACAGGCCGAGCATGAGGGTCATCAGCTTCTTCATTCTGGCTTTCTCCTTGGTGGTCTGTAGCCCTTCGGACTACGTTCCCATCATGCCAGCCCTCCATGAAGCAACCCTTAAGAGGTTATTAAAAAGCCTTCATTCATCACGAATTCCCACACTCCCCACCCGACGGAGCTAAACTGAAGTTTCCAGACATGTTTCTCGCCGCGCTCCTGCTTTCCACCACCCCCTCCGCGTGGGTGCCGGCCCGCTGGACCTCCTCGGACGCCGCTTCCCTCGATCTCCTCAAGCCCACCCCCGTCAACTGCCTCCTCGTCGAACACGATAAATGGTCCAAGCCCTTCGCCGCCGCCGCCGCCAAACAAGGCGTCGCGGTTCTCGGCGTCGTCCGCCCCGGCCCCTCCGCCCTCGACCAGGCTCGAGAAGCCGTCAACCTCGGCCTTACCGGTGTCGTCCTCGAAGGCGACTTCCCCGATCGCATCCCTCACGCCCTCGCCGACTCGAAAATCACCGCCGTCGAACTCTCCCCCCGCGCCAAAATGCGGTTCGACGCCGCCGAGCCCATCGTCGGCACCGATCAGGGCATCTGGCCCGGCGTCGAGGTCCAAAAGGACGGCCAAGCCAAATCCGCCCCCAGCGGTGCACCCTGGATCGACACCAACACCGGCTTCCTCCGCTTCGTCCACGCCCTTACACCCTCCACCATCTGGATCGCCAACCTCCCGCCGCCCAACACCGTCATCACCACCAACCGGTATCTCCAAACCATAGGCGACGCGGCCATGAGCGGCGCACGCTGGGTCGTCTCGCTCGATGACGACCTCAACCAGCGCCTCCTCGCTCGCGACCCCAAAGCCCTCGCCGCCTGGGCGCAGATCGGACAGTGCCTCCAGTTCTACGAGGACCACCCCGTCTGGCGCACCTATCAGCCCCGCAGCGATCTTGGCATCGTCGAAGGCGTCTCCAGCGGCGCGCTGCTTTCCGGCGGCATCCTCGACATGATCGCCGTTAAGCACACCCCCGTCCGCCCGCTCCCCGCCTCCACCATCTCCCCCGGCGCGATGAAAGGCCTCACCATGGCCGCCGACGTCGACCCCGCCTCGCTCACCCCCGCTCAGCGTGCCGCGCTCGCCGCATTCACCCGCTCCGGCGGCACGCTCCTGAACGCCCCTCCGGGCTGGAAATTCGTCCTTCCCAAGGACGGCGCCATCGTCCTCGACGCCAGCTCCCTCCAGCAACTCGACGAAATCTGGAAGGAACTCAACTCCCTCACCGGCCGCCAGAACCTCGGCGCGCGCCTGTTCAACGTCTCGACCATGATCTCCAATCTCGTCCAGGCGCCCTCCGGCTCCCCCGTGCTGCTCCACCTGATCAACTACTCCGACTTCCCCGTCGAATCCATCACCATCCACCTTCTCGGCACATTCCACCACGTCCGCCTCCTCGCGCCCGGCCAGAAGCCCATCGAACTGCAACCCTACACCGTCGAGGAAGGCACCGGCGTCGACATCGACAAAATGGATTCCGTCGCCGCCCTCGAACTCGAATAGCTCGACAGGCCGCGAAAGCCTGATTCCGACCCGCCTGATCCCACGCCCCGCGGCACCGTCCCGCGTCATCCCAACCGGCGACTGCGTAACCGAGCCGCGCCCGCAAGGAAGCGGCCCACCCCGTCACCCGCGCAGCTCCGTCGCGAGCGAAGTAAAGAAAGCTCCCGGCCGCTATCATGGGGGAGATGCCTGCCGCCGATCCCGCGCCGGACGTAATCGAACAGCAGCTCAACCTGCTGCGCAACGGCCTCCTGCGGTTGCATAAGCGCCTCCTCGATTCCGAAGCCGCCTACTACGACCACGAAGTCCGCCGCATCGAATCCCCCGGCCAACTCCTCGACCTCGCCCTCAACCACCCCTCCTTCGCCTGGCTCCGCGAACTCTCCCAACTGATCGTGCGCATCGACGAAACCATCGACGCCCGCGAACTCGTCACCACCGCCGACGCCGCCATGCTGATCCGCACCTCCCGCGCCCTCCTCTCCCCTGCCGAATTCGGCGACGGCTTCCAGCGCTGCTACTTCGAAGCCTTCCAACGCGACGCCGACACCGTCATCGCCCACTCGGAAATGATGAAGGTCCTCGCCGAAATCGCCCGCCTCGGCCCCCCGGCGGCGTGAAACGCTGACCCCGTGCAGCCGGTACCTTTCGGACACAGAGAAGAGAGGCCGACGCGGCGGCAGAGCGGGTTCATGCCTCAGCCGCGCCCAAGAAACCTTCCCGCTCCGATTCGCTCGGCCGTGCTTGCTGCCACCGTCCTGTTAGCACCGGCGCCCGCCTCCCCACCGGCCGCGCAGGAGCACCCTGCGTTCCGCGTCTCGGTCAATCTGGTCCAGGTCGACGTCGTCGTCACGGACTCGAAGGGGCGCCGCGTTACCGGCCTTCGGTCCAGCGACTTCGAGGTACTTGACGACGGCAAACCGCAGAATATCCTGCGGGCCCGTTACGTCCCAGCGGCTGCGCCTCTGCCCCGCGCCAGGCCGGTCGCGCCAGGCCGCGGAGACAATTCGTCAAGGTTGACCGTCCCGCCGCAGCGCCGCCCGCTCAGCCCCGGCGACGTGCGGCGGACGATTGTTTTCCTGGTTGACGACGAGTCGCTGGCCCCCGAGGTTGTGCCGCTGGTGCGGCGCGGAATCCAGACCGTTCTCGAAAGAAGCCTCCAGCCGGGCGACCTGGCAGCCGTGATCCGAACCAGCGGGGGCGAAGGAGCGCTTGAGCAATTTACCGGGGACCGGCGGATCCTGCTCGCCGCAACCGCGCAGATCCGCTGGCTGCCAGGAGGCCGCGGCCTCCTGGTGTTCCAGCGAGGCAGCCTACCCATGGACCGGCGGGATGCCCGATTTCTCGTCGTTGATTCCTATTCGAGGAGCTGGAACGCGATCCTCCGCGTGATGGCGGCCATCGAGCCCCTCCCCGGGAAAAAGGCGGTGATCCTGATTTCACAAGACTGGCTTACCGCGGATAGAACCTGGGTGATGAGCTCGAAGTGGGATCTACCGATCGCAACCCCGACGGGCGATCTGGTTGATCGGGCGATTCGCGCCGGAGCCACCATTTATCCGGTCGACGCCACGCCCCTCGACAGCATGAATCCCGGCGCGGATTACGACGTCACCCAGGACTATCGGAATCAGAACGGGATCAACCAGTGGATCAACCCGGAAATTGCCGCCCAGCTTCCCCAGCGGTACCAACAGCGCGGCCTAGCTGAACTCGAAATGGTTCATGCTGGAATGCGGACGCTGGCGCAGGCCACCGGCGGGTTCCTAGTCGCCGACACCAACGATATCGCCTTCGGCATGTCACACGCGCTTGCCGACCTTGGAGGTTATTACGTGGTCGAGTTCAAGCCCGGCGCTCCCGAGCACTTCTTCGCCCCCGCCAAGAACGCGCCCCCGCCCTTCCATCGGCTGAGAGTCCGCGTGAAGCGCAGGCGGCTGCACGTCCGCTATGCCGACGGCTACATAGGCAGGAAAGAACATCTCGAATCCGGCATGGATCGCCGGACCGAACTCGTGCGGGCACTCGACTCCCCATTTGCCGCCTCGGCGCTTCCGCTCCGCTTGACCGCCATCTTCAATGAGCGGAGCGCCGGTGCTCCAGAGATCGACCTGCTGGTGCACGTTGACACGCGCGACATCTCCTTCACCCCTCGCGTAGACGGCCGGCGCCGCGCCGCAATCGAACTCGCCACCCGCATAACCGACGAGAAAGGCGCCCGTGCCGGCGAGCCCTCCAGATCGGTACCGCTGAACTTCACAGAGACGGACTTTCAGCGTGCGTCGCAACAGGGTCTGCTCTATGAGACGTCCGTTCCCGCGCCGCACCCCGGCTACTACGAGGCGCAGGTCGCCGTCAAAGACAACGGCAGTGGGAGGGTGGGAAGCGCGCGCGGCTGGGTCTACGTCCCGAACCTGAAATCCGGCCGGCTGGCCATGTCTGGTCTGCTTGCTTACGGCCCGTCTGACGCACCCCGCACCGAACAGGCGCCCGGCGTGGCCGCTTTTCGCGTCTTTGAACCGTCGAGCACGCTCGACTACGCCTGCCGCATTTTCAATACGCCCCACCCGGAAGCGGGCGCGGCCCCCCTCGAAGCCCGAGCGGTAATCCTCCAAGACGGAAAAGAGATCCTCGCGCTTCCGCAGCCGCAATTGCAACCCGAAGCAGGCGGTAGTCCCGGAACACTCGTCACCGGCGCTGTTCCGCTGTCCTCCCTCGCGCCCGGCAGCTACATCCTCTTCGTCTCTTCACAGGATCAAGCCGGTAGGCACGCAGCCGGACAGTGGACCGACTTCGACATCGCCGCACAGCCGCGTTAGGCTCGGCAAGCCGCGGCAGGATCGCGCTCCCGCTCGATTCTCTCGGCCTCGGAGAAACGCCTGCCTCTCTCGCGCCACAGCCCGGCAGCCATTCATCCCTCCCGCAGGTCTGCGGACTTGGAGATCTCTGACCTCTGGCTCCTTTCACTGGCAATGGGCGAACAGAAGCCTTCCTGCCAAACGCGCAGACCAATTACGATCCGGCAGGAACTCCACCCGCTCCTCGATCACATCTCAGACAAAGCAGCGCCGGGCGCGCACGACTGCCTTCGCTCACTGCTGCCGCCGGGCGCAAAGAACGGCGCGGACCGGTGATCTCCCACGAAGAGATCCGTCGCGAGTTCGGTTTGGAGGAAACGCCACAGTGAAGCATTCGCGCTCCAGCGAACGGATGACCATCCGTGTGCAGCAACAGACCGAACCCTCCTACATCGGCTACTACGACTCCACGACGGATGACGCCGCGGAACAGCGCCCCTAAGTTGCCCCGTCCCGATGAGCAGTGCTAGACTCGTCGCCATTCGAGGGTTGAAACCGGCCTCCGGGCCGTCTCGATATGTCACCCCAAATTGCCTTCCTGATCGTCGCCGCGGGGTTCAGCCTCATGCTCGCCATGATCATCTGGAGCGGCGTGCAAACCAAGCGGCGCATCGGCAACAAGTCGCTGGAGGAGATATTCCAGGCTGCCTCCGAACTCCAGAAAAAGGCCGAAGCGGCATGGCTGCTCCCTCCGGAACTAGCCGTTCCTCCGCCCCGCACGGTCAGGAGCGCGCCGATCCTCATTCGCCTCCTGCTTGGTTCTCCTCTCTTTCTGTTTCTCGCCACCGCGGCCGCGGCCATCTACTCCTTCTGGTTCCTTCACCTCTACCAGCCGCCAGTCCATACCTCGCGGGAAATCTGCGTATTTCTCTACTACCAGTTCCTCGATTTCCTGCGCGCTCCCACCTGGCACGCGTGGATGGTTTGGCCGACCGCCCTATTTCTAGGCATCGCCTGTTTTATCGGCTTGCCCGGACGCCTTCGCCGGCGACGAGAAAAGCGGCTCTTGAAGTGGGGGTTGCCGGCCCGCG
>JAJYKC010000025.1 GCA_021788955.1 Acidobacteriota bacterium | reverse complement strand
CGGAAGGTAGAATCCGTAAGCGCTCCTGCTCGCCGCCCGCGGATGTACACTCATGGGTGCGGCCGGCCCTGCGGCGGGCAATTCCCGCCGGCGCCGGCCGACATCTCTACTGAAGGAGATCCCCTGATGGCTTCCGTTGTATCCCAGGCCGAAGGCATTGCCGTAGGTCCTACCAAGCTGCTCATCAACAACAAGTGGGTTTCTAGCAAATCGGGCAAAACATTCCCGACTCTCAATCCCGCCACCGGCGAGGAAATCTGCCGCGTCGCCGAAGCCGATTCGGCCGATGTCGACGAGGCCGTCAAGGCCGCCCGGCGTGCGTTCGATGAGGGCCCCTGGCACAAGATGAACCCCAGCGAACGCGGCCGCCTGATGAACCGTCTGGCGGACCTCATGGAGAAGCACGCCGACGAACTGGCGCGCCTGGAAGCGCTCGACAATGGCAAACCGTACGCAGTCGCCCGCGCCGCCGACGTGCCGCTGTCCATCGCCTGCTACCGCTACTATGCCGGCTGGGCGGACAAAGTCCACGGCAAGACCATCCCGGTCAACGGGAACTACTTCTGCTACACCCGCCACGAGCCGGTGGGCGTCGTCGGACAAATCATCCCGTGGAATTTCCCGCTGCTCATGCAGGCCTGGAAGCTCGGTCCGGCGCTGTCAACCGGCAACACCGTCATCCTGAAGCCCGCCGAACAGACTCCGCTCAGCGCGCTTCGCGTCGGCGAACTGGCCCTCGAAGCCGGCTACCCCGAGGGCGTGCTCAACATTCTGCCCGGCTACGGCCCCACCGCCGGCGCGGCGCTCGCGCGGCACTGGGACGTCGACAAGGTCGCCTTCACAGGCTCCACCGAAGTCGGCAAACTCATCATGGAGGCCGCCGCGCAGTCCAACCTCAAGCGCGTCACCCTCGAACTTGGCGGAAAAAGCCCGAACATCGTTTTCGCCGACGCCGACATGGAAGAAACCATCGAAGGCTGCCACTTCGCGCTGTTCTTCAACCAGGGCCAGTGCTGCTGCGCGGGCTCGCGGCTCTTCGTTGAAGAGAAGATCTACGACGAATTCGTCGAGCGTAGCGCAGCCCGCGCCCGCCGCCGCACCGTCGGCGATCCGTTTGACCCAAAGACCGAGCAAGGCCCGCAGGTGGACCAGGACCAGTTCGACAAGGTCATGGGCTACATCGAGAGCGGGAAAAAGCAGGGCGCGAAGCTCGTCGCCGGCGGCGCGCGCGTAGGCGACCGCGGCTACTTCATCCAGCCCACCGTTTTCGCCGACGTGCAGGACGAAATGAAGATCGCCCAGGAGGAGATCTTCGGTCCTGTGATGAGCATCATCAAGTTCAAAAGCGTCGACGAAGTAGTCCAACGCGCCAACAAGACCATGTACGGTCTGGCGGCCGCGGTCTGGACCCGCGACATCACCAAGGCACACAGCGTCGCCAACAGCGTCCGCGCCGGCACGGTGTGGGTGAACTGCTATGACGTCTTCGACGCCGCGGCGCCGTTCGGCGGCTTCAAACAGTCCGGCATCGGACGGGAACTCGGCGAGTACGGCTTGCAGAACTACACCGAAATCAAGACCGTCACGGTGAAACTGTAACGGGCCCTCAAGCCGCGGGCGCGCTCCGGCGCTCCCGCGGCTCACTTACATACCGATATCCAGCCGCAGAGCCAGCGGCTCCGGCAACCCGGCCTTGAGGATTTTTCTCTGCGCCTCTGAGACGTCGTACGGCGTGCGCACCAACTCGAGCCGGTCCTCATCGCTGTCGTACAGAGCGTAGCCCGCGCGAGGGTCGCCATCGCGCGGCTGACCCACCGAGCCGGGGTTCACGAAGTACCAACTGTCCCGGTCGAGCGCCGTCTCGCGGTCCGCGTACACAAGCGCGCGCAGGTTGTTCCGCCGGTACTCGAAACCGCCCTGGATATGTGTGTGTCCAAAGAAACACCGCGGCGCGGGCAGATAACTCGCCAACTCCAGGGCGTCCTCCAGCCCCACGACATATTCGTCTTCGTCAAGCGGCGAGCCGTGCACGATCGCGAATTCCTCCAGTTCGGCCGGCCCCTTGGCGAGCGCGCGCAGATACTCCGCGTTCTCGGTCGTTAGCGTCTCCTGCGTCCACAACGCAGCCGCGCGGGCGATCGGATTGAACCACTCGAGATCCTCAATCCCGGCGCAGGCGCGGTCGTGATTGCCGCGAATCACGGGGGAAACGTTGTCCCGCACCCAATCGACGCAGGCGTTGGGGTCGGCGCCGTATCCGACCAGGTCGCCACAGCAGACCGCGCGGTCCCAGCGTCCTTCCGCCGAGGCGAGCACCCCTTCGAGCGCTTCCCAGTTGCCGTGGATGTCGCTGAGAATCAGGAAACGCACTGCTCCGCCCGTGCGCTCGCAATCGGCTTGGGAGCCCCTGAGGCTCGCAGTGTCAACAGATTCACTTCCGGCGGCGCTCCAAGCCGGACGGGCATGCCCACCGTGCCGATGCCCGCCGACACAAACGCCGCGCTCCCCTCCATCCAATAGAGTCCGCGCGTGTAAGGCGTGAAGAATCGCGCCAGATTGATGTTCGAGTCGAGAATTTCGACATTCACCTGCCCGCCGTGCGTATGTCCCGCTATGGTCAGATCCCAGCCCTGGCTCACAGCCACCGGAAACACGTCGGGGTTGTGCGACAAAAGAATATTCAGCGCGCCGGGCTCAGTGAGTGCGCCGGCGCCCATCAGATACGGTTCATGCATCTTTTGGTAATCCACGCCCCCAAAGTTGACCTTCGCCGCGCCGAAGCGAAGCAGGCGTTTCTGCGTTCGCAGAATGTCGATCCCCATGCGCGCGCACTGAGCGGTCACGTAGTTCTCCGTGCGCGTATAAATCTCGTGATTCCCCAGACAGCCAAGCACGGCTGCGTCGGCGCGCAGGCGCCGGATTTGCTTGAGACACGCGTCTAACGGATCGCAAGTGCGGGTGATGAGATCGCCGGTCACCAGCGTGATCTGAGCCCGCAGACTGTTGATCATGTCGACTGCCCGCGCGAGGTCGCTCTCGCTGAGAAACGCGCTCAGATGAATGTCGGTAAGCTGCGCGATCCGCAGTCCGTGAAGGTCCGCGGGTAGACCCGGGATCTCGATCGAGGTTTCCTTCAACCCGATATCGTTGCACCGCAGAATTCCGAAGCTTGTGGCCGCCACCGGCGAAGCCAGCACAGCGCCGCACGCAACCCGGAACAACGCGCGCCGCTCGGGGTCGGCTGCCTCTCCCAGCCGCGTCCGCTTCAACAATTCCACGGCTCCCATGGCCACGTACGTACCCACCGTGATCATGGATAGGATCAACGCGGACGCCTGCATCCATGGGACTACGTCTGCCGGGAAGTGCCGGGCGACGCGGCCGGAAATCGTCAGATAGCCGGCAAGGTACAGGGCGGACACCATCAGGCTCGCGGCGGCCAGCCGGACGCGCCAAGCCTTCGATTCGCGGAATCTGCCCGTGCGCCTGAGCGCCGCGGTGATCGCCGCCACCGAGGCGAGGCTCACCAGCAGAAGAATTCCATCCGGGAAAATGTGAAAATTCGGCATGGATCCACTTCTTTCATTCTAATGAACCCCTTCGCTAAGATGGAAAGATGTCATTGGTAGTGGTAGGCTCGGTGGCCTACGACGGAATCGAAACCCCTCACGGGCGCGTGGACCGCATCCTCGGCGGCGCCGCGACCTATATTGCGCTCTCGGCCAGTTTTTTCACGCCCTCGAAGATTGTCGCCGTCGTGGGCGACGACTTCTCCGGTGAGGACCACGAACTGCTCGCCTCCCGCGGGATCGGCCTCGAGGGCCTGGAACGAAAACAGGGGAAAACATTTTATTGGTCGGGCGTCTATTCGCGCGATATGAATGAGCGCACGACGCTACGCACCGACCTTAACGTCTTTGCCGAGTTCGATCCCAAGATTCCCCTCAGCTACCGCGACCAGCCTTACCTCCTGCTCGGCAACATCCAGCCCGCTCTCCAGCGTTCCGTCAGGGCGCAGATGAACGGCGTGCGCCTCGTCGGCGGCGACACGATGAACTACTGGATCAAGGACTATCGCGACGAACTGCTCGAAACCATCCGCGAGTGGCACTTCCTGCTGATCAACGACAGCGAAGCGCGCGAACTTTCCGGCCACTACAATCTCCGCAAAGCCGCCGATGCCATCCTCGACATGGGTCCGGAAACCCTCGTCATCAAGCGCGGCGAATACGGAGCCATGCTGTTCCGCCGGGATTCTCACTTCGTCGCCCCGGGTTATCTTCTCGACAACGTGTTCGATCCGACCGGCGCCGGCGACTGCTTCGCCGGTGGTTTCACGGGTTATCTCGCCAGTCAGGGCATCGCGCCGGACGAGGCATCCATGGACCGCCGTGAACTCGCGCGGGCCGTCATCTACGGCTCCGTGATGGGAAGCTTCTGCTGCGAGCGCTTCGGCGTGGACCGCTTCCGTTCACTCACCCGCCAGGAGATCGATCGGCGCTTCAACGAATTCCGCGAGTTTACGGAGTTCTAGTGTCCCGCCCCGGCCGTCGCGGCCCCGCGGCCCCTCTCGCCGCGGCACTCGCGCTGATAGCCGCCGCCTTCCTTGCCCTGCGGGTCGTAAGCGGGCATGGCTGGACCCTCGACATCGGCGACGCCGAGGCGCACCTCAACATCGCCCGCCGGATCGTGGATTCGCGCACGCCCGGCTACGATCAGATCGGCACCGTCTGGCTCCCCCTTCCGCACCTCATCATGCTGCCGTTCATCACCCACGGCGTCTGGTGGCGCAGCGGTTTCGCCGGAGCCCTGCCGTCGGCCATCGCCTATTGCGCGGCCGGGTTGTTCTTCTTTCTCGCCTTCCGCCGTCTGCTCGGCGACGCGCCTTCGCTCGCCGCCCTCGCCGTTTTCGCCCTCAATCCAAATCTGCTCTATCTGGCCGCCACGCCAATGTCGGAGCCGGTCTCCTTCGCCGCGCTCGCGCTGCTGTTCTGGGCCACGCTTTGCTATGCCGGCCGCCCCACCGCGCTCTGGGCCGCTGTCTGCGGCATCGCCAATCTCCTGGCGGCGCTGGCGCGCTACGAAGGCTGGTTCGTCATCCCCTTCGTGGCCCTGTTTCTCCTCGTTCGGGGCGGCCGCCGGCGCTGGCTCTACGCGCTGCTTTTCTGTGTCATCGCCTCGCTCGGTCCCCTCTGGTGGCTGATCCACAATTACTGGCTCTACGGTGACCCGCTGGCTTTCTTCCGCGGCCCCTATTCGGCCCAGGCGATCTACCAGCGCGCTCTGGACGCCGGCATGGCCCGCTACCCCGGCGACCACAACTGGCCCGTCGCCATCCGCTACTTCGCCGCCGCCCTGAAAAGCAGCGTCCTGTGGCCCGCCATCGCCCTCGCGCTTGCCGGAGGGGCCGTGGCTCTGTGGCGCAAACAATGGTGGGCGCTCGCATTCCTCGCCTTGCCGCCCGTGTTCTACGTTTTGAGCCTTCACTCGGGCAGCACACCGATCTTCCTTCCGTCGCTGTACCCGTTCAGCTACTACAACACCCGTTACGCCCTCGCCGGTCTGCCGTTGCTCGCCTTCTGCGCCGGCGCGTTGGCCCTCGCCGCCCCGGCGCGCTGGCGAATCCCCGCTTCGGCCGCCATCGCTCTGCTCGCCCTCGCCGCCTGGCTCCTGCCCCCGCGCCCGGATTCGGTGCTCGTCTGGAAGGAAGGACGCGTCAACGGCGCCGGCCGCCGCGCCTGGACTCACACCGCCGCCGCCTACCTCGCAACGCATTACCAACCCGGCGACGGCGTCGTCGCCGGGTTCGGCGATCTCACCGGCGTGTTCCGCGCAGCCGGCATCCCGCTCCGCCAGACGCTGCACGAAGGCAACTTACCCTTGTTCGACTTCGCCATTGCGAATCCGCACGTCTTCCTTCACGAGAAGTGGGCCATTGTGTTTTCCGGCGACCGCGTCGCCACCGCCATCGTTCGCGCACACCGCGCCGGCCCGCGCTACGATCGGGTCTTGGTGATCACCGAACCCAACTCACCCGTCGTCGAAATCTACCGCCGCTCCCACGGCGTCCCACTGCCACCTTCGCTCGAATAACCGGAATCGAATCGAACCCATGCCCGAAATTCCCTTCGTCAAAGCCCACGGCGCCGGCAACGACTTCCTGCTGACCTGGCGCAACGACGCCGCCTCGCTCGACGATCTTCCTGCCGCCGCCCGCGCCATCTGCGACCGCCACACCGGCATCGGCGCCGACGGCTGGCTCCTCGTCGATCCGCACGCGGGCTCCGCCGACGCTTCCATCGTCCTTTACAACTCCGACGGCAGCATCCCGGAACTCTCCGGCAACGGTACGCGCTGCGCCGCCGCCTGGCTCATCCACTCCTGCACCGCTCCCAAACCGGATCTTCACATCGCCACCGGCGCCGGAGTGAAACCCCTCCGCCTCATCAGCCGCGAAGCGAACCACTTCGAATTCGAAATGAACATGGGCACGCCCCAGCTCGCCGCCGATGGCCTCCACGCGCATCTCGCTCTCGGCGCGCGCAGCGTCGAGGCCGTGCTCGTGAACGTCGGCAATCCGCAGTGCGTGGTGCTGTGCGACGAATTCCCCGCGGACTGGCGCGAACTCGGCGCCGCGCTCGAACACCACCCGCATTTCCCTCTCCGCACCAACGTCAGCTTTGTCCGCGTGCTCGACGAACACACGATCGACGTCTTGTTTTGGGAACGCGGCGCCGGGGAGACACAAAGTTCCGGCACCGGCTCGACCGGCGCGGCCGCCGCGGCCATCCTGCGCGGCGTCGCCAAAAGCCCGGTCACCGTGGAAACGCCCGCCGGACCCCTCCGCTTCCGCTGGGACGGGGAAGCCTCATTGATCGGCCCAGCCGAAATCACCGCCCGCGGCGTATTTTTCCTCTAGCCTGTGATGCCGGGCACCGATCGCGTGACACCCGGCAACGCCGCGTCGGTCACCGGCCGTACGCCCGCATCTCCTACCGGAAGCGTGATCGTGAATCGCGTCCCCTTGCCCACTTCGCTCTCCACCTGTATCGTTCCCCCGTGCGCCTTCACGATCCAGGCGACGAAGCTCAACCCGAGACCAAGCCCCTTTTCCGGTCCCGCGGTCGACACGCGGTAGAAGCGCTCGAAAATCCGCGGCAGATGCTCCGCCGGGATGCCCACCCCCGTATCTTCCACCACCAGCCGCGCCTCCGCGCCGGACGCGCTCAATGCCACATGCACGCGGCCGTTCGCCGGAGTGTACTTCACGGCGTTCGACAGCAGGTTCGACAGCAGACGCTCAATCTGAATTCGGTCCGCCGAAATCACACAGCTCGTCGGAGCGTCAATCGAGAGCGAAACCCCGTGCCCTTCGGCGGGGATCTGAAACTGGTCGACGATGTCTCGCGCCACCTCCGCCAGATCCACGCCGGTTTTCTGCAGAACAAGCTGGCCGGTTTCCGACTGCGAAAGCAGCAGCAGCGCCCGCACGATGCTCGACAGCCGCTCGACTTCGACGAGCGCATCTTCCATCGCGGCCCGGTACTGCGCCGGCGTCTCGGCCGTGAACAGCGCCACTTCGAGTTGCCCGCGAATCACGGTCAGCGGCGTGCGCAACTCGTGGCTGACGTCGGTGGAAAATTGGCGGATCTGTTCAAACGATCGGTCCAGCCGGTCCATCATCGCGTTGAAGCTCAGCACAAGATGGTCGAGTTCGTCGCCCGCCCCGCGCGGCTCGATCCGCGTTTTCAGGTTCGAACCCGTGATCCTCTGCGCGGCCCGCGAAACCGAATCGAGCGGTTCGAGCGCGCGCCCCGCCCCATACCAGCCGAACACGCCGCCCAGAATCAGCACGGCCGGCAGCATCACGAAATAGTCGCTCGTGAAACGGCCGAGAATATGTTCGTCCTCCGCCATCGACTTACCGACGGCGAGGTAGAAAACCTGGTTCTTGTCCACCCACTTCCCCGACCGAACGCGATACGCCTCCTTGCCGTAATAGCGCGTTCGCAGCACCGGCTTGTTCGCGGCCAGGATCGACTTGATCTCGGCCGGAGAGTCGACCCCCATCGCGTCGTAGATCGGAGAATGCATCACCGGCTTCCCGTTCGCATCGGTCAACAGAAAACAGCGTTGCAGACGGCTGACAATGAACGTCTCTTCCGGATCGTAGGGGTCGTAGAACCAGTCCGGACCGTAGTTCACCACCTGAAGGTAACCCTTCACCGCGCCCCATTCTTCCTCCAGCGCGTCGTCAACCTCCGTGCGAATAATGCCCTCGAGCGTCCACCGGAAGAAACCGCCGATCACCAACAGAAACGTGGTGAAAAACAGCATGTACGCGAAAGCCAGACGGAAGCGCAGTCCCCGCATCGGCTGCAAAACAGAGCGGGGCAGCAGCACCTTAGCTCTCCTCGGCGGATTCCGTCGTGGCCGTGACCGGCTTCTCTGGCGCTTCGAGCATGTAGCCGATTCCGCGCACCGTGTGAATCATCTTCTGAGGCCACCGGTCGTCGATCTTGCCGCGCAGATGCCGTATGTAGACATCGACAATGTTCGTCAGCCCGTCGTAGTCCATGTCCCACACGTGCTCGACAATCATCGTGCGGCTCAGCGGGCGCCCGGGATTGCGCATCATGTATTCGAGAATGCCGAACTCCTTCGGCGCCAGTTCAACCGGCTGTCCGCCGCGCGTCACTTTTCGCCGGATGCAATCGAGCACCAGGTCGCCAACCTGCAGCCTCTCCGGCAGAGGCTGGCCGCGCCGCAGCAGCGCCCGCGCGCGCGCCAGAAGCTCGACGAAAGCAAACGGCTTCACCAGGTAGTCGTCGGCGCCGTGTTCGAGCCCCCGCACGCGGTCGTCTACCGCGTCGCGCGCGCTCAGGATCAGCACCGGCGGGCTCACCTTGCGGTTGCGTATCTTGGCCAGCAGCGTCAGGCCGTCCACATCCGGGAGCATCAGATCCAGAATGACCAGATCGTACTCGGTCGAATAGATCAACTCCGTCGCAGTCGCGCCGTCGCCGGCGACATCGACGGCGTACCCTGCGCTCCCGAGGCCTCGCGACAAAAAGTCCTGGATGCGTTTTTCGTCTTCAACGACAAGGATGCGCATACCCTTTGCCCTGAAGTGTAGCAGAGGGTATGCGTGCTTCTTGGCGCGGAGGGCTAAAGCTTCGGTCGCGTTAGTCCGATTGAGAAGTTCGGCATGCCGTCGCAACTCCAGATAAGGATGGGTTATGGATCGGACACCCGGCGTGTAGAAGCGAAGATCCAGGGGTTGGCCCGGGCTTCGGTCCTACTTGAAGAAAATGTGTCTAAACACCTCATTCTGTATGTGTTACTCGTTCTTTCGCGCGACTCGCTCCTGGAGCGCCGCGCTCGCGGAATTTCGGACCCGATCGAGCGCCTTCGCTACCTCCGTTCCGCCGCGGGCCGTCCGCCTCGCCGCGCTCTGCCTTGGCTCCGGCCGCTGTTCGTCGCCGCATTGGCCCTGTTCCTCGTTTGTCTTTCCCCTCCTCTGGCCTCCGTATCCCATGCCAACCCGAGCCCCTTCCGGTTAGGCCGCGTGGAGCCGCCGCCGTTCCCGCCACCGGGCGATTTCGGGCAGATCTGGGCGGTCGAAGAGGTCCCGGACCACGAAACATTCAGCAACGGCTTGCGGGTTGAAAACACCTACGAGGGTGACAGCGAGCCGCGGCGCCCATACCTGGCATTTGCCGCCTCCGACCCCCGGCCGGAATCGGCCGTCACGTTGACGGCGCCCGCCGGTCTTGTGTTTCACTCGACCGAAAGCGGCGAACTCCCGTTCGAACCCGGAGAGAACCGGCCGCTGCAAAGAGTGAGCGCGGAGCTGCTCCGCTTTGTGCAGAGGCATCGGTCGTACAATTTCGTCATTGACCGGTTCGGCCGTGTCTACCGCGTCGTGCCGGAAGACCAGGTCGCCTATCATGCCGGGGACTCGGCCTGGGGCGACGGCCGGTACCTTTATCTCGACCTCAACCTGAGCTTTCTGGGAATCGCGTTTGAAACGCGCACGCGTCCGGGCCAACCGGTTCCGGACCTGACGAGCGCGCAAACGGCGGCGGCGCGCGCGCTGACGGAGATGCTCCGCAGCCGCTACCGGATTCCCGTGGCCGACTGTGTCACGCATGCGCAGGTGTCGCTGAACCGGGGCTATCGCCTGCTCGGCTGGCACACGGACTTCGCGGCCAGCTTCCCGTTCCAGGCGATCGGGCTGCCCGACAACTATGCGCTCCCGCCCGCCGCCATCTACGCGCTCGGCTTTCATTACGACACCAACTACCTGCGCCTCACCGGACCGCGCGTTCTGCCCGGCCTGGCGCTTGCGGACCGCCAGATTGCGAATCAATCGGCGAAACTCGGGCTGCCGGAGAACTCCTATCGGGACCTTCTCTGGCGGCGTTATAAGGAACTGCTTGCCGCCGGGAGAAAAGCCGCGGGCGGCTGAGCAGGATCACGCGCGACGCTTCGCGCTCGGGAGTTGACTTATGAAGAACAACGGCAACGCATCCGCACTCGGCATCGATGTCGGCACCAGCCGGATCTGCCTGGCCCGGCGTAACGAGGAGCGGTTCCAGTTTGAATCGCAGCTAAACGCCTTCGTCCATGTTCCCTACTCGCCGATCACCGAAGGCGTGTTGAAAAAGGAGAAGGTTCCCCACACCTTGCGCAACGGCGAGATCGTCGTTCATGGCAATGAATCCGGCAAGCTGGCCGAGCTGCTTGGCCTGGACATCCGGCGCACCATGAGCCGCGGCATGTTGAATCCCTCCGAGCCGGAGAGCCTGAACATGCTTCGCGAGATGATCGCCAAGCACAATGTCGACTGCTGGCTGGTCAACACCGGCTGGACCGGCGGCAAGTTCGGCACCGGTTCGCGGATGCCGATCAAGGTGACGCGCGCGTTGCTGACC
>JAJYKC010000024.1 GCA_021788955.1 Acidobacteriota bacterium | reverse complement strand
CCAAACTGCGGTTTCCCTCCCTTCCCACCGCCCTTGGAAATCGCTACGCGATTCCCACATTCCCACAGCGCCGACGATCGATTCCCTGTCTCAAAAAAACCAAATTCGGAAAGGACCCACTCCTACCCACCCCCAACCCGCCCTTCAGGCTCATCCTTCAATGAGAAAATGCTGGGATGGGCAGGCGGCCGGCCCTTGCCGGGCTTGCCGGCCGTAGCTTACGCTAATGGCAGTAAGACGGGTCTGGAGGGAAAGGTTCTTCATGTCTGGGGATAGCTCCCGCCGCGACATGCTCAGACTTGCTACGGCGGGGATGACGGTACTGGCCGCGAAACGGCCGGCGCGGGCAGATGGCACGCCCGAAGGCTCGATCGCAGTGCGTGTAACGGCAGGTGAAAAGCATTATGCCGAGGGAGAGGCGGTTACCTGGCGGCCGCGCCAGGGAGGCGGGCCGGGGATCGAGATCGACCCAGCACAAAGCTTCCAGGACATCCTCGGCTTCGGCGCCGCGTTTACCGACTCAGCTTGCTTTCTGATCCACCAGCTCGGCGAGGAGAAGGAGCAGGCGCTGCTCGAGGAATTTTTCGATCCGAGCCAAGCGGGATTCAGCGTGTGCCGCGTGCCGATCGGAGCGAGCGATTACGCGCTGGGCGTGTACAGCTTCGATGAAGGCGCACCAGATCCCGAACTGAAGCGGTTTTCGATTGCGCATGATCGCGCCTACATCCTGCCGGTGTTAAAGCAGAGCAGGCGGATAAATCCAGAGTTGTTTCTGCTAGCTTCGCCGTGGAGTCCGCCGGGATGGATGAAAGCGAACGGCTCGATGCTGGGTGGGAACATCCGGCTGCGGTATTTCGACGCTTATGCGCAGTATTTCGCGCGGTTCCTGGCCGAGTATGCGGCGGCAGGCGTGACGGTGAATGCGGTCACTTCTCAAAACGAAGTGGACACGGACCAGGATGGGCGGATGCCGGCGTGTCTGTTCTCGCAGGAGAACGAGATTGGGTTCGTGGCGGAGCATCTTGGGCCGCTGCTCGAGCGGGAGGGGCTGAGCACAAAGATCTGGATCCTGGACCATAACTACAACCTTTGGGGACGGGCGATCTGCGAGTTGGACGACCCGCAATTGAACCGGTACGTCGATGGCGTCGCCTGGCATGGCTACGTGGGCGAGGTCACGGCAATGTCGCGTGTTCATGAGGCACATCCAAACAAGCACGCCTATTGGACCGAGGGAGGGCCGGACCTCGACGACCCGGAGTACGCAACCGCCTGGACGAAATGGAGCGAGACGTTTACCGGAATTCTGGCGAACTGGGCGCGGTGTATCATCGGCTGGAACCTGGCGCTGGATGAGAATGGGAAGCCGGACATCGGTCCGTTCCGGTGCGGTGGGCTGGTTACCATTCACTCCGGCACGCAGCAGATTACGCGGAGTGGGATGTACTGGGCGTTGGCTCATTACGCCAAGGCGATCCGGCGTGGTGCGAAGCGAATCGGTTCAAAGGGAGAGCTGGATGGAGTTTCGCACGTGGCGTTCCTGGACCGGGACAAGAAGAAGATTCTGGTGCTGACGAACCGGGATGAGGCCCGAGAAGTCGTGGTGCGGGCGGCGGACCGGGAGGCGGCGGTGAGTTTGCCGAAGAATTCGATTGTGACGCTGGGCTGGAATTGAAGCTATCGGCTCGCGATAGGTGGCTGGGAGGCAGGGACTCGAACCCCGATACGCAGATCCAGAGTCTGCAGTCTTACCATTAGACGACCTCCCAATGCCCTGGGTGCCTTTCTTCAAAGTGTAGCAAACCAGGGCTGCGTTCAGCCGCGATCAGCGGGCGGCGATGAGGGCTTTGGTGAGACCCAGGAAGCGTTCGCGGAGGAGGCGCGCGCTGGGGAAGAGGTGCCGCAGAGTGGCGGCGTCGAGGAGGCGGACTTCGTTGAGGAAATGGGAGATGTAGTAATCGCGCTCGTCGGGTTTGGGGCGGGCGAGGAGTTGCCAGACATTGAAGCGAGGGATGAGGCAGCGCTGCCAGGAGCGGGGCAGGTGGTGGACGAAGGGCGTGAGCAGGTGTAGTTCGAGGGGGAAGCGGCGGTTCGGGGTCTGGACCCAGAAGTGGATACCGACGCGGGCGATTTCTTCGGCGAAGGCGCGCTGGGCGGTAAGGTCGCCGACGTGCTCGATGACGGAATTGCTGAACACGATGTCGAAGGAGCGGTCGGGGAACGGAAGGCGGCGTCCGTCACCGGAAACCCAGGCGACATCGGGCGGGGCGGCTTCTTTGGCGCGGGGCGTGTTGAGGATGGTGAGGCGGGGGCGGACGGTGGTGAATTCCCAATTAGCGGGAGTGCCACCGACGTCGAGGACCCTGGTTGCAGAGGTGAGGGCGAAGAAGCGCTCGAACTGGCGCATTCGCCGGCGGCGGAACCGGCGGATAGCGGTCTGAACGAGGCGGTTCGTTGCGGGCATCGGAGGGCGTATCAGCGCCCGCCGTAGAAGCTGTGGGTCGGCGGAGGTGGATCAGTGCCGCGGACGGCGCGCCAGATTTCATCGTTCATTTCGTCGTCGTCGTTGCGATCGGCTTCGCTGAAGTCCATGTGCCGGGCGGCGACGCGGGCGTTGGGTGGGTTGCGGGCGTCGAGCGGCACGCGGGGCTTCTCAGCGTCGTAGGGCGCCAGGTTGAGCGTGTTCGAGAAGGCGCGCCACATGGGTGTGGCCGCGGCGTCGAAGTGCGTCATCGGGTGCAGGCCGAGAATGAGTTCGATGGTGCGCAGCACGGAGGTGGTGTTGTACATGGTGCTGTCGATGATGCCGCGCTGAGTGTAGGGGGAGAGGACGAAGACAGGCGAGCGGTGGCTGTCGATGTGGTCGGGGCCGTTCTGGGCGTCATCCTCGATGACGAGGATGGCGGTGGAGGGCCAGAACTTGCTGTGCGAGACGGCTTCGACGAGGAGTCCGAGGGCGTAGTCGTTATCGGCAAAGAGGGAGATGGGCGAGAGTTTGCCGGGTGCCGCGCCGAAGGTGTGGTCGTTGCCGAGGCGCATGAGGATGAGTTTAGGCATGTCGCCGGAAGCTTCGAAGGCTTTCAAGTCGCGGAGAAAGACGCGGACGCGGTCGACGTCGGGGTAATTGAGGTCGAAGCCGCGATAGTCACGGTTGGTGACACCGGCGAGGATGGGGTCGCGGACGGAGGCCACCTGTTCGCCGTCAGGCTGCAAGGGCCGCTCGTTGACGAAGTGTCCGTAGTTCCGCATGGAGATTCCCGCGGCGTCGGCGTTGGTCCAGAGATAACCGGCGGGCGGGATCGCGGCAATGTCGCCTCCTTCGTAGTCGTAAGTGGGGCGGCGCTTGGCGTAGGAGTTCGGCCAAAGTTTTTGGACGTAGTCGGGCGCGATGGCCGCATCGGCCCAATTGTGGCCGTCGGCGCTGACGTCGGAATTGACGTAGAAGTTATCGAAGAGGACGAACTGGCGGGCGAGTTTGTGGTGGTTGGGGCCGGCCTTTTCATCGAAGATGGCCAGCGAGGGGGCGCTCGCGCCCTTGCCGATATCACCTAAGACCTGATCGTATGTGCGGTTTTCCTTCACGACGTAAATTACGTGCTGGATCGGCGAGGAGGCCCCGGCTGCAGGGATGGGATTGCCCGAGGGGACTTCGGCCTGATCCAGGAGGTTGTCGTTGTAAGGAGACTGCGAGATTACGTCGCGGGTGTAGGCGGCCAATTGCGGGGAACGGAAAGGCGGTATGAAGGACGCAGTGCCGGTCTGGATGTGAGCAACGTAACCCGCATGGGCATCGCTCGACTCGTACGGCGCGGCGCGGTGCAGCGGGTTTGGCCCGTTCGGGTTGGGGTAGCTGCGGCCGCCGCGGCCGTTGAGTACCACGAGGCCGCCATCGGGGAGGACGGTGACGGCGGTGGGATACCAGCCGGTGGGAACAAAGCCGAGCACGAGGCTCGATCCCTCTTCGACGTTGACGACAGCCACGGCATTCGCGTCCGAGCAGGCTACGTAGAGGCGCGTTTGGGCCGCGTTGAGGCCGAGGGCGCTCGGCGTCATACCGAGCGGATGGCGGGGCGTTGTGGCGACATTGATGGACTCGAGGCGATGAAGAGTGCTTCCGGCGTAACCGACGACATAGACATTGTTGGTGTTGGCGGCGGCGACGAAGAGGCGGGCCGAGTACGCGGGCGTGTCGCCATCGATGTCACCCTGCGGCTTGCGGGTGCTCCAGACCATGTCCGTGGGGTGAGCGCCGATGGCGAGTGCGTTCATTTTATAACCGGTGGCCGGGTCGTGCTGATAAAGCGTGCCGTCGGCCCAGCTTGTGACGAAGTAGGACTTGCCGTCGGGGGCGAAGGTGATGCGGTAGGGGCGGCGGCCCGTGGCGAAGCGGTTGATGACTTCGCCGGTCTTGAGGCGGACGACGTCAATGCGATTGCGGTAAAGGCTGCAGGTGTAAAGCAGCGTTCCGTCGGGCGAGACGGCGATGTCGCCGGTGAAATCGAGCGCGCCGGGAGCGCCTGTGACAAGCGGGATCGTGCGCGAGGCGTGGAGAGCGCCTTCGGGAGAGACGCTGAATTCGAAGATGGCGGCTTTCGATCCGCCGCCGACCCAGAGGGTGCGTTCGTCGGAGGAGAGGGTGAGGCCGAGCCAGCCGTCGGGCACGGGCGTGCGCGAGAGTTCTTTATGATCGGCGACGCTGAGAACGCTGACAGAAGGCGGGTTGTAGCCGCCGTTGAGGACGAAGATCAGCTTTCCGTCCTTGGACAGGCGCTCGGTCATGGGCAGCGTGTCGAGCGGGACCTGCGTGCCGGCGGGTTTCAGGCGCCAGCCGCTGTTGAGAAGGAATGTGCCGTCCGGCTGAGGGCCGACGTGTTCCTGTGGCAGGGCTTGTGCGATGAGGAGACTTGCTCCGAGGAACGGGGTGAGAAAGATGCAGGATTTCACGCGCATGACTTGAGGGGTTTCACTCAGAAAATTGTTGGGCGATGGGGAAACGGCGGCCTATGCCGAAGGCCTTGGTGGTGACTTTGAGGCCGGGCGCAGCTTGTTGACGCTTGTATTCGTTGCGGTCGACTTTGTTGACAATGTCTCGAACTAGCGAGAGCGGGAGATTTTCGGCGGAAGAAATTTGTTCCGGAGAAAGGGAGTTCTCGACGTATCCGGCGAGGATACGGTCGAGCGTGTCGTAGGGAGGAAGGGAATCGGAGTCCTTCTGATCGGGACGGAGTTCGGCCGAGGGGGCCTTGCGGAAGACGTCGTCGGGGATGGCGCCCGGACGGCGGCGGTTGGCGACGCGGGCGAGTTGATAGACGAGGGTTTTTGGAACGTCGCTGATGACCGCGAGGCCGCCGCACATGTCGCCGTAGAGCGTGCAATAGCCGACGGCGAGTTCGCTTTTGTTGCCGGTGGTGAGCACGAGGGCGCCGGTTTTGTTCGACAGGGCCATAAGCGTGAGGCCGCGAAGGCGGGACTGGATGTTTTCTTCGGTGACGTCGGCGGGGACGCCGTGGAACAACGGCGCCAGCGTCGAGATCATGGCGTCGTAGCCGGCGCCAATGGAGACGAGTTCGAAGCGAATGCCGAGATTGGCGGCGAGGGCGCGGGCATCCGTAATGGAGTGCCCGGAGGAGTACGGGCCGGGCATGCCGACCCCAGTGACGCAATCGGGGCCGACAGCGTCAACGGCGATGGCAGCTACGAGGGAAGAATCGATGCCGCCGGAGAGGCCGATCAAGACACGGGAAAAGCCGCACTTGCGAATGTAGTCGCGGGTGCCCAGGACGAGGGCTTCGTAGACGGCCTCACATTCGTCGGCGTGAGAGGCGTGGATATCGCCCGCCAGGGATACGTCGTCGAAGAATACGAGGTCTTCGTCGAACGACCTGGCTTCGGCACAGACCTCGCCGGTTCCATCCATGGCGAAGCTGGCGCCGTCGAAGACAAGCTGGTCGTTGCCGCCCGTTTGATTGACATAGACGAGAGGGAGGCGGGCATGGCGTGCGGCGGCGGCGAAGATTTCGCGGCGAAGCCGGCGCTTGTTCTGGTAGTACGGCGAGGCGTTAATGCTGATGAGGGTTTCCGCACCGGCGTGGGAGATTTCAGCGAGCGGATCGCGGCGGTAGAGCGGGCGCTGCCAGTACTGCTTGTCGTTCCATGCGTCCTCGCAGATGACGATGCCGATGCGGCGGCCGGCGAATTCGAAGATATGCTGCGATTCGGCGGGGCGGAAGTAGCGGCCTTCGTCGAAGACGTCGTAGGTGGGAAGCAGAACTTTGTTCTGCACGAAGACAATACGGCCACCATGAATGACGGCGGCGCTGTTAAAGAGGCTTTTCCCTTCGCCGGAAGTGGCGCGAGTGATGGCGCCGACGACAAGAGCGGCGTTGAGCGAGGCTGTTTCCGCAGCGAGGTTCTGGAGCCGCGCTTCGGAGCGGGCGGCGAAGCTTTCTTTTTCGAGTAGGTCGCGAGGAGGGTAGCCGGTGAGGGCGAGTTCGGGGAAGACAATGATCTGCGCGCCGGCGCCGTCTGCGCGGTGGGCGAAACCGGCGATGCGGCGCGCGTTGGCTTCAAGTGCCCCGACCGTGGTGTTAATCTGCGCCAGCGCGATGCGCATGCAAGCCTATATTCTAGCCGTCCGCAGACGCACCGCGCCGGATACGTCCATCAGCTCGTTTTGCGGCTGGAGTACTTGTTGAGCCGCTCGATCAAGGGGCGCGCGATGGCGGGGGTTTTCACTTTGCCTGCGGCGATCTCGCGGTTTCCGATCGTGTGGCCATAAAGAACCTTGTTGGTTTCGTCGTCGGGCCGGAGCGTGGCGCCGTTCAAGGCAACGCCGGCGAAGACGCCGCGTGCCCGGGACCAACTCAGGATTTCGGCATGCATCATGGCGTCGGTTTCGGCGGCGGAGGTGCGGCCGACCGGACCGGCGGCGACAGAGGCATCCGCACCAAGAGTGAACTTGTCTTTGAGCAGTTTCTGCATGCCGTCTTCGTTCATGACGAGCATGACGACATCAGTTTCCGAGCCTCCGATCTGGAAGCCGAAGCTGCCGCCTTCGACGCGGACGGCACCCGGAGCGGACCAGCCGACATTGTGCGATCCGCGGCAGGAGAAGAAGCCTCTACCGTACTTGCCGCCGATGATGAATGCCGCTTTCTTCACCCCTGGAACGACGACCACGCACTGAGACTTATCCATCAAGTCCTGGGGGATTGATTTGTCAGGCGTCTGCATAATTTCTCTGAGGACCGTGGTGGAATCCGACAGCCGCTGAGGCACGTCGTTGGCGGCCAAGGCCAATGTCGAGCTTAAAAATAGATAGACCAATAGTTTCGATTTCATATTTGTTCCTCCGGGACTAGTGTAGCAACGCAGCCCGTTTCTGTTGTCGTATCAGAAGACTCCCAGCCAAGCGCACGTAGTGGGTTGAGTAGACTGGAATTTGGCTTCCGCGGTTCTCGCCCTCACGCTCGCACTGGCAGCCGGTCCGGTTCCTTCCTGGCACACGGAAGCGCAGAACGCAGAGCGTAAGCTACATGCCATTGAGGGAGGACGCGTGAGACGGGGGGAGATTGTCACTTTCACTACCGGCGAAGTGAATGCGTTTCTGCAGAGCCGGATACCGGTCTATGCGCCGGGTGCGGTCCGGGATTCGCGGGTGTGGTTTGCGCCTTCGGCAGGATCGGCGTCCGCATTGGTGGACTTTGTGAAGCTCCAGCGCGCCACCGGGAGTGAGCCGAACTGGATGATCGCTAAGTTGATCGAGGGAGAGCGTCCGGTCGCGGTCTCCGCGCATTTGAAATCCTCCGGCGGCTGGGCGACGGTCTACCTGGACCGGGTGGCGATATCGGGAGTGGCGGTGTCGGGTTCAGCGCTCGATATGTTGATTTCGACGTTCTTGAAACCGCTGTTTCCGGAGGCGAAGGTGAACGAGCCGTTCGAGCTGGGATACGGCATTGAGCGGCTGGAGATTACGCCGGAGGGGTTGCGGGTGCGGCTGCGGCGGTGAGCGTTCGAGCTGCATCGCGGGCGCTGGCGATGCAGTCGGGCAGGCCGATGCCACGGTATGCGTTGCCGGCGAGGCGAAGTCCCGGGAGTTGCATGGCCAGCCGATCGATTTCGGCGAGGCGACCGAGGTGCCCCACGGTGTACTGGGCCATGGCGCGAGGCCAGCGCGAGACTTCGGCGAACACCGGTTGAGCGTGGTGGTTAAGAATCCGGGCGATTTCTTCGCGGGTGTGGCGGATGACGGTCTCGTCGGATTCGGCCATGAGATCGGCGCCGTAAAAGCACCGAAGGAGGGCCAAATCGTCGGGGGCGCGGCCGGAGAATTTGTTGTGGACGAAAGTGCAGGCGAGCAGGCGGTCCCGCTCGCGCTTGGGGACGAGGAAACCGAAACCAGGGGGAAGGTGGGAGCAATCCGCGCGGCGGTAGCCGAGGGCCACGGTCATGGCGTCGTGGTAGGGGATGGTATCGAGGAGGGACGCGAGTTCAGGGCTCGAGTGGCGGAGAAGATTCGAAGCGGCCCAGGCGGGGCAGGCGACGATTAAGCCGTCGGCATCGAGCCATGCACCGTTGACCCGAAGACGCCAGGCGCCATCGTGCGGGTGGGCAGTTTCAACCTCGCCGCGCACAAGCTGGACCTGGCCCAAGATGCGCGCTTCGATGGCTTCGATGAGCGAGCCAAGACCTTGGCGGAGGGTGCGGAAGAGCGGTCCGCCGGCCCCGCGGGCCTTTTGCCGCGCCGCGAGCGCGCCGCGGGTGAGGCTGCCGTAGCGCTGCTCCATTTCGAGGAAGCGGCCCAGCACGGCCGTGGCGCTGAGCTTTTCCGGATCGCCGCCGTAGACGCCTGCCAGAAGCGGCTCGCCGAGGTAGTCGACCATTTCCTGGCCATAGTGGCCGCCGAGGAACTGGCTGACGGATCGATCGCCGGGCGCTCTCGGGGGGCGGCGGAAGTATTCAGCCGCCATGCCGATTTTTGTGCGCCAGCCGATGAGGCGGGTGGAGAGCATGGGACGGACACGCGAGGGCGCGACCATCATGAGGCCTTCGGGAAGGGGCAGAAGACGACCACTCTTGAGGATGTAGGTGACGCGGCCGTGGTCGTTGGAGCCGATGACGTCGGACTCCAGGCCGAGTTCGCGGATGATTTCGAGGGCGGCAGGCTTGGCGGCGAGAAAGCTATCGGGGCCGCACTCAATGATGCAGCCCCGGACGCGGGACGTGCGAACGACACCACCAAGCCGTGGCTCTTTTTCGACGAGAACGATCTCGGCGCCCGCCTGCCGCAGGTAGTAAGCGGCGGCGAGCCCCGTGATTCCCGCCCCGGCAATAGCAACCCGCATTCGAGAAAGACCTATGGCCGGAACTCGCGCACGATCTGGACGACGGCCTTGACGTTTTCGACCGGCGTACCGGGGAGGATCCCGTGGCCGGTGTTGAAGATGTGGCCGGGACGCGTGCCGGTGCGCTTGAGCAACTCGTGAACCTTGGATTTCAACTCCGGCAGCGGGGCGAAGAGCGAGGCGGGGTCGAGGTTGCCCTGCACGGCGGAGCGGTAGCTGATGTCCATCCAGGCGAGGTCGATGTTGACGCGCCAGTCAACGCCCATGACGTCGCCACCGGCCGCGTGAAGCTCGCGGAAGAAGCCGGCGACGCCGGTGCCGAAGTGGATCACCGGGACACCGGCCGAGCGGATGCGTTCGATGAGGGCGCGGGAGTAAGGGGCGACGTAGCGGACGTAGTCGTCCGGGCCGAGGCAGCCGGCCCAGCTATCGAAGACCTGGATGGCTCGAGCGCCGCCGGCGATCTGTGAAATGGCAAACGGTCCCAGTACATCGACGAGTTTGCCCATGAGGCGGCGCCAGAGGGTCTCGTCGCGGTACATCATCTGCTTTGTTTTGAGGAAATCGCGGGAAGCGCCCCCTTCGATCATGTAACTGGCGAGGGTGAATGGGGCGCCGACGAAGCCGATCACCGGGACGCGTCCGGCTAGGGCGCGGGCAACCAATTGGATGGCTTCGTTTACATAGCCAAGGTCGTCGGTGTTGGAGATCGACAGCGCGTCGATGTCGTCGGACGTGCGGACGGGGTTCGAGATGAGCGGGCCGCGGCCTTCGACGTAGCGAAGTTTCAGGCCCATGGGTTCGACCGGCAGGAGAAGATCGGCGAAGATGATGGCGGCATCGACGTCGAGGATTTCGACCGGTTGCAGCGTGACGGCGGCGGCCAGGTCGGGGCGCTTGCAAATCTCGAGGATACCCGCGTGGGCGCGGACCTCGCGGTACTGCTTCAGATATCGTCCGGCTTGCCGCATAAACCAAACCGGCCGGACGTCAGTCGGCCGGCGGCGGCAGGCATCGAGAAAACGGCTCGTCATTGTAGCCATGCGCATGGCGTGTCCAGTTTGTCCTCGCAGTAGAAGACCCGAAACTCCTTGTTTTTGTGCTTCGCGGTCCAGCCCCGTCCCAGGATGTAGTACGGCTTGGCCCAAGCTTCGCTGTCGATGGTCCGCGGGGAGATGATGGATACCGAAAGTGTGCCCATGGAGGGGTAACCCGTGCGGGGGTCCATGATATGGCTCCACATCTTCCCGTCGGCATAGAAGAATTTTTCGTAGTTGCCCGAGGTGGAGAGGGACTGGTCCTTGAGCCAGACGGTGGCGGCGGTTTTGGAGGTATCCCGAGGGTTTTTGATGCTGATTTTCCAGCCCTGCTCTCCTGGGGGGGCGCCGATGGCGTAGATGCTGCTCGAAGCGCCGGAGACGAGCGCGGATTTAACTCCGTCCTGTTTCAGGATGTCCGCCATGCGATCGACCGCGTAACCTTTCCCGATACCGCCCGGGTCGATGTTAACGCCGGGCCTGGCGAAGCGGACGGTATGGCTCCGCGGGTCCAACTCGATATTGCGCCAGCCCACATCTTCTAGAGCGGCTTCGACTTCTGCGCGATGCGGCAGGTGGCCGGAGCCCTTGTAGAATCCCCAAACCTTCATGAGCGGGCCGACGGTAATGTCGAAGGAGCCTTCGCTTTCGCGGCTATAGGAGACGCAGTCCTGAAGGAGTTGAAACAGTTCGGGTGAGACCGTCACCGGCTGTCGTCCGGCGAGACGATTGACGCGGCTCCACTCGCTATCGGGAAGGTAGTTGGAGAGCAACTGATTCAGCCTGCGGGCCTCCTCGAGCGCCTGCGCGATCGCAGTTTCGAGTTCTGCACGATCGGTTCCATAGGCGGCAATT
>JAJYKC010000023.1 GCA_021788955.1 Acidobacteriota bacterium | reverse complement strand
GACCTCATGTGCTCGATGGTTAGCAGAGGTGGCGAGCTTGCTGAAGATTTCACTGATAGCCGCTTTGTCCGTCACGGCACTGGTGTGCCAGACCCAACCCAAACCGGAGCCGCCGCGCATTCCGGGAATGAAGAAGGCACCGGGGCCGGTGCCGCGGCAGAAGATAGCTGACAACCCGGCCGTCAACAAGAGCGCCATCGAGTTTAGCGTGGACAACATCGATCCCTCGGTGGATCCGTGCGTCGATTTCTATCAATACGCCTGCGGCAACTGGCTCAAGAAGAATCCCATTCCGCCGGACCAATCGCGCTGGGGGCGGTTTTCGGAGCTGGAGGAGCGCAATCGCGATATCCTGCGCCAGATTCTCGAACAGGCCGCCCAGCCGAATCCCGGCCGTGATGCCACCACGCAGAAGATCGGCGACTATTACGCCGCCTGCATGGACCAGAAGGCCATCGACGCCAAGGGGCTCAAGCCGCTGGAGCCGGAGCTGGCGCGCATCCGCGGGCTTAAGGACAAGGCCGGTCTGGCCGCCGAAATCGCCCACCTGCAGCGCGCGGGCGTGAGCGCCCTGTTCGAGTTCGGCTCGGGGCCGGATTTCAAAGACTCCACCCGGGAGATCGCCCAGGCCGACCAGGGCGGCCTCGGTCTGCCGGACCGCGATTACTATCTGCGAGCCGACCCCAAATCGGTCGAGTTGCGCAACCAGTACCGGGCGCACATCCAGCGCACGCTGGAGCTTGCTGGCGAAACCCCGGCCGCGGCCAAGGCCGGCGCGGCGACCGTGATGCGCCTCGAAACCGAGCTGGCCAAGGGCTCGCTCGACCGTGTCTCGCGCCGCGATCCGGAGAAGGTCTATCACAAGATGACCCGGCAGGAACTGGAAGCGCTCGATCCCGCCTTCCGCTGGACCGAGTACCTCCGCGATGCCGGCGCGCCGCCGTTCGCGAGCATCAACGTCGCCTGGCCGGATTTCTTCAAGACCGTGAACACCGCCATCCGCAACGACAGCCTGGCCGACTGGAAGATCTATCTCACCTGGCACCTGCTGCACTCCGAAGCGCCGCTGCTACCCGAGCCGTTTGTCGAGGAGAATTTCAATTTCTACGGCAAGATCCTCACCGGCGCCACGGAAATACGGCCGCGCTGGAAGCGCTGCGTAAGTCTGGCCGATGAGCAACTGGGCGAAGCGCTGGGGAAGAAGTACGTGGAACGGACCTTCGGCGCGGAAGGCAAGGAGCGCACGCTGAAAATGGTGAACGCGCTCGAAAAGGCGCTGGGCGAGGACATTCAGGCGGTCACCTGGATGACGCCGGAAACCAAGAAGCAGGCGCTCATCAAGCTGCACGCCATCACCAACAAGATCGGCTACCCCAGCAAGTGGCGCGATTATTCGAGCGTGGTAATCGAGCGCAACGACGCCCTGGGCAACGCCGAGCGCGCCAGCCAGTATGAGTTCCACCGCGACGTGAACAAGATCGGCAAGCCGGTGGACCGCGGCGAATGGGAGATGACGCCACCCACGGTCAACGCCTATTACGACCCGCTCGAGAACGACATCAACTTCCCCGCCGGCATCCTCCAGCCGCCCTTCTATGACAACCGCATGGACGACGCGGTGAATTTCGGCGGCATCGGCTCGGTGATCGGCCACGAACTGACGCACGGCTTCGACGACGAGGGCAGCCAGTTCGGTCCGGACGGCAACCTGCACAACTGGTGGACGCCGGCAGATGCCAAGGCCTTCCACGAGCGCGAAGCCTGCTTCGTCAACGAGTATTCCAAATTCGAGGTGGCGCCGGGGGTCCATGTCAACGGCAAGCTGACGCTGGGCGAGAACACCGCGGACAACGGCGGCGTGCACATCGCCACCATGGCCCTGCACAACACCATCGGGAACGACCCCAAGAAGATCCAGGGCTTCACGCCCGAGCAGCGGTATTTTCTTTCCTTCGGCCAGATCTGGTGCACCAACATCCGTCCCGAGGCGGCGCGCCTGCAGGTGCAGACCGATCCGCATTCGCCGGCGCAATTCCGCGTGAACGGCGTGGTAGTGAACCGGCCCGAATTCCAGCAGGCCTTCGGCTGCAAAGCCGGCCAGCCGATGGTGAGCGCCAACGCGTGCCGCGTATGGTGAGCGCGCTCGCCTCATAGTCAGCTGCGGTTGACGTTGTCTATACGCGGCCCGTGGAGCTGGAGTATCAAACGGAGAGCGGCGAGGGCCGCTACAAGGCAGCCGGTTTTACGAAACGCGGGCGTCTCCTGGTGGTTGTGTGGACTCGCCGGCGGGGCCGCGTGCGCGCCGTAACAACCTATCCGGCGGGCAAGGATATTCGGAGGTACCGTGGAACAGATTGAGCCATGAAAAAACTGGAAATTCCGGCTTTCCATTCCGAGGTGCTCCTTGCCGTCTTTGCGACGATTGGTGCTGCGCAGAAACATGCGCGAGCAGCAGAATGCCAGAAATTCCACCGTCAGAAAAGAGGCAAGGTCTTCACTCAGGCCTTTTTCCAGCAGCCCGCGTTGATATCATTGCGAATTTTCCCGCCTCACACCGGAAAACCCTCGGGAAGTGCGAAAGTCAGGCTATGCACGCGTCACAGAGTGCGTTCGCGCGCAGCAAACTATAATCAGTGGTTTGAATCGCGAGAGCCACCCAAAGGAGTATTGAAAAGATGACTGCCAAATTTCGAGGCATTCTGGTAGCAACGATCATCCCGTACTGCCTCAATGCCCAACTTCGACCGCAAGCCACCCCGCAGGCACTCGAACAGTTCAGCGCAGCCGTCGAGGACCTCGCCAGATCGGCGAGCGCCGCCGTGGTTCAAGTCTCGGTTCGAGGGCGCGCCCCGGTGGACGAGTCCGGGGTGAAACAAGCCGGCTTTATTTCAAACCAGGAGGCCACGGGGTCGGGCGTCATTCTCGATCCGAATGGCTATATCGTAACCAACGCTCACGTTATCAAAGACGCACGGCATATCGACGTCAGCGTCATCGACCGGACGCAGCCGGACGGTCCGGCCAGACACAAGCATTTTCCGGCAGCGGTGGCCGGTGTCGATCACGAGACAGATCTGGCCGTTTTGAAGATCGAAGCGAAGGGCCTTCCCACGCTGTCCTTTCTGGAGGATTCGGATGCCTTGAAGCAAGGGCAACTCGTTCTTGCGCTCGGCAGTCCGCTCGGCCTCGAGAATTCCCTCACGGTGGGTTTTGTGAGCGCTCCCCGGCGCTACCTCGACGACGGTAAGCCGAACTTCTACATTCAGACCGACGCGCCGATAAACCCCGGCAACAGCGGCGGACCGCTTTTGGATATCACGGGCGGGATCGCCGGGATCAACACGATGATCATGTCGCAATCGGGCGGGAGTGAGGGAATCGGCTTTGCGATTCCGAGCAACGTGGTCCGGCGGATCTATCAAGGTCTGCGCAAGAACGGGCGCATCCGGCGCGGAGCCATTGGCGTGGTGCCGCAGAACATCACCCCGACTCTGGCGTCGGCGCTGGGATTGGACCGCGAACCCGGCGTCATCCTCTCCGACATCGTGCCGGGCGGTGCGGCCGAAGCTGCCGGGCTGCAACAGGGCGACATTGTGCTTGGCGCCGACGGCAAGCCGGTGGCGCACGCACGCGATCTCGAGGCGGCAATTTTCCAACACGTTTTTGGAGAGGAGATCGCGCTCGATATCGAAAGGGGAAAAGAGCATTTCCAAAAGACGGTCGGCGTGCTGGCACGGCCGAGATCCCCGCTGGATCTGGACGAGTTGGCGAGCCAGGATGCGACGCTGGTGCGCCGGTTGGGCGTGCTTGCGCTAACGCTGGACGACAAGGTGACCCCGATTCTGCCTGACTTGCGGCGTCTGGATGGGGTGGTCGTGGCGGCGATTCCTCTCGAATTCGCCGGGGAGAATCCCGGACTGGTTGCAGGCGACGTGATCCACGAGTTCAACGGCGCCAAGATAGCGACCCTGGAGGTGCTGCGCACCGCGCTGGACGGCAAGAAGCGGGGAGATGCCGTCGCCTTACTGGTGGAGCGCAGCGGACAGTTGGTGTACGTTTCTTTCGACCTGGAGTAAAGACCGCTCCCGAGGGGCCGCGGCTTTCACCACGGGGTGTTACGAGTGTCCCTGCACCCACTGAGCGTCGGTGAGTTTCCAGCCGCCGCCAAGAGCTTTGTAGAGCTGAACCACGGCCAGGAGCCGGTCGCGACGCGTCTGGGAGAGGGCGATCTCCGCCGGGAACAAGAGTTGCTGGGCTTCGAGCACTTCATAATAGCTTGCTAAGCCGCCGCGATACCGCTTGCTCGCGATCACCACGGATTCGTTCAGGGCCGATACCTGTTCCGCCTGCCGTTTTTGCAGTTCCGCGAGTTTTTCCTGGGACACGAGCGCGTCCGCGACCTCCTGAAGGGCTCGGAGGACGCCCTGCAGATACTGGAACCTGGCCTGCTCGAAGGCAGCGATGGCGGCTTGATACTGCCCGGTCAATTGGCCGCCGGTGAAGATCGGGCCGCCCCCGGATCCAGCTAAGGCCGCTATGCCGGCCGACCCGCTGGTAAGGGCCGACAGTTCGGGACTCACCCTGCCAAGCAACGCGGTCAAACCTATTCTTGGGAAGAAATCCGCCTTGGCGATGCCAATTCTCGCCGAAGCGCCGGCGAGGACCTGCTCCGCCTGAAGAAGATCCGGGCGGCGCTCCAAGAGAGAGGAAGGCAACCCGGCTGGGATCTCCGGCAGAAATGGCGTGCCCTCTATCGGGGGTTGGCGGCGAATGGTTCCCGCGTTCCTTCCGAGAAGCACGCAGATCTGGTGTTCCTTCACCGCAATCCGCCTCTCGATATCGGAAACGCTGCCGGCAGCCTCGTCCAACGCCGACTCTGCGCGTGTGACCGCCAAGCGGGAACTGATACCCGCGTTGTATCGCCGGTTGAAAAGCTCGTAGGTCGCCTGGAATGCGGTGGTAGTGTTGCGGGCAATGACCAGGCGGCGGTCGAGTTCCTGGAGTTCGAAGTAGGCTTGCGCAACGTCACTCACGAGCGACAGCAGCAGTCCGCGGCGGCCCTGGTCGGTGGCAAGGAAATCGGCAAGCGCGGCCTGGTTCGATCTTCGGATTCTCCCCCAAATGTCGGCCTCCCACGCGGTGGACAGGCCAGCCAGGAACAAGTTCTGGGCCGGGCCGCCCGATGGAAGCGTCAACTCGGGGATCGACTTGTAGACTCCCCGGGCGCGCTGTACTCCGAGATCCTGTCCAACGAGCGGAAAGTATTCGGACCGAGCTACAATGACGAGGTTTTGGGCCTCTTCCACCCGGGCGACCGCCGTGTGGAGGTCATTGTTGTTGGCGAAGGCCTCTTTGATCAACGCCGCCAGCGTGGAATCGGTATATAGATCCCACCACGGCAAGTCGGCAAGTGAGGACGATTCGGGACCCGCCTGTCCGTGAAAAGTGGAAGGGAGGGGAACGGCCGGCCTCGAATAGTTCGGACCGACCACGCAGCCGGTCAGCAGACAACACAGCAGGACGCACAGCGAAGCGGCGGTTCTCATGACCTGTTCCTCCAGGAGCGAAGCTTCAGGCGCGTGAACTCCACGAAGAAGAAGGTTACAGGAACAATGAAGACGGCAATCAGGGTAGCGGCAAGCATGCCGCCAATCACCGTTGTACCTAGAATTTTTCGGGCCACGGCGCCCGACCCCGAAGCCAATGCCAAAGGAAGCGTACCGAAGATGAATGCGAATGCCGTCATCAGGATGGGACGCAGGCGCAGGCGGGCACCCGCCAGCGCGGCGTCGGTCAAAGCGGTGCCTTTCATGTATTCCGCCCTGGCGAACTCAACGATGAGGATGGCATTCTTGGCCGCGAGTCCGATCAGCATGACCAGTCCGATCTGGGCATACACGTTGTTTTCAAAGCCTCTTGCCCACAGCGCCAGGAAGGCTCCCAAAACAGCAACGGGCGTTCCCAGAAGGACGCCGAACGGCAAGGCCCAGTTCTCGTACTGCGCGGCCAGGATGAGGAACACGACCAACAACGAGAGCCCGAATACGGCGGCGGGGCTTACCTCCTGCTGCGCCTTCTTCTGCTGATAAGAAAGCGCGTTCCAATCGTAGCCCATGTCTCTGGGCAGGACATTGCTGGCCACATCTTCCAGAGCATCCATGGCCTGTACCGTACTGTAGCCGGGCGCCGGTGTGCCGGTGATCTCCACCGCGCGGTATTCATTGAACCGCGATGTGAATTCGGGTCCTTCACGCGTCTCGATGGAGATCACCGAGGAGAGCGGAACCATCTCACCTTTGGCATTCCTGACATAAAACTTCTTTACATCCTCGGCTTGCGTGCGGTAGCCGGACTCGGCGGCGATGTAGACCTGCCATGCCCGGCCAAAGCGATTGAAATAGTTGACGAACAGAGATCCCATGAAAGCGCGCAAGGTGCGGTAGACATCCTGGAGATCGACGCCTTGCTTGAGGGTCTTGTCGCGGTCCACGTTGGCGTAGACCTGGGGCACGTGGGCATTCAAGGAACTGTTCAAACGCGCGAGCTCCGGCCGTTTGCGAGCCGCCTCCATAAAAAGGTCCACGTTCCGGGACAGGTAATCGATGTTATGACCGGCGCGATCTTCGAGCATGAAACTGAAACCGCCGGACGTGCCGATGCCCGAAATCGCCGGGGGCGCGAAAGCAAAAGCACGCCCCTCCGGCAGCCTGTCGACGCGCGCGTTTACGGAATCCATAATCGCCTGGAGGCTGGTGTCGCGGGTCCGGCGTTCCGCCCACGGCTTCAGGGCCACGAAAATGAAGGCGCTGTAGGTCGCGTTGGTTTGCGTGAGCAGGCTGTTGCCGACAACGGTGCTGTAGTATTCAACCCCCTTCGTGTTCTTGAGGACCTCCTCGACGCGGCGTGTAAAAGCGTCGGTCCGTTGCAGCGACGAGGCTTCGGGGAGTTGGATGTTCATGTAGAAATAGCCCTGGTCTTCGGTTGGCAGGAACCCGGACGGAAGCTTGCTGCCCAGCAATCCCGCGGCGACCGCCACGCCGACCAGGAACAGCATGCTAAAACCCAGCTTCCGTATGAGGGAGGCGCACACGCCCACGTAGCGGTTGGTGGCGCGGTCGAACCCTCGATTAAAAGCGCCGAACATCCGGTGCAGCCCTCCCCCGGAGCCATGGCCCGGTTTGAGGAGAAGGGAGCACAATGCCGGGCTCAAAGAGAGCGCGTTGAACGCGGAAATCAGGACCGAAACGGCGATAGTGACCGCGAACTGCTGATAAAGCCGCCCGGTGATTCCGGGGATGAAAGCAGTGGGTACAAAGACCGCCGCAAGGATCAGCGCGATCGCAACCACCGGACCGGACACCTCTTCCATGGCCTTTAGCGAAGCTTCCTTGGGGTTCAGTCCCCGCGCCATGTGAACCTCGACCGCCTCAACGACTACGATGGCGTCGTCCACGACGAGGCCAATCGCCAATACCAGGCCAAAAAGCGAAAGCGAGTTGATGCTGAACCCGAGGACGGGAAAGAAGATAAAAGCGCCAATGAGGGATACTGGCACGGTAAGTGCTGGTATCAGCGTTGCCCGGAACGTTTGCAGGAAGATAAACACCACGATAATGACCAGAATCAAAGCCTGCCACAAGGTGTTGACGATCTCGCGGATGCCCTCCCGCACCGACAGTGTGGTGTCCAGAGAAACGGTGTAATCGACATCGTCCGGGAATTTCGATTTCAGGTCCTTCATCAGTTTGCGGACGCCATCGACGGCTTCGACGGCGTTGTATCCGGGGAGTTGAAAGACGTTGATAATGGCCGCCGGCCTGCCGTTCAGCCGCCCGATCACGTTATAAAGCTGGGCGCCCAGTTCCACGCGCGCGAGATCGCGAAGCCGGAGGATCGAACCGTCGGGATTTTCGCGGACGATCACGTTGCCGAAATCCTCTTCGGTCACCAGAAGACCGAGCGCCCGCATCGTATAGGTGAACTGCTGCCCCGGCGGAGCGGGCTCGGCGCCAACCTGGCCTGAAGGGTTCACCGTGTTTTGCTGTTCGATGGCTTTGAGCAGGTCCGGGACGGTGACACCGAGGCTGGCCAGGCGGTCCGGCCTGACCCAGTTGCGCATGGCGTAGGCGCCCGCGCCCTGTATCACCACCGAACCGATTCCGCGGACGCGCGTCAGCGCATCGGCGATGTTGATGTAGGCGTAATTCGCGAGAAACGTGGCGTCGCGTGTTCCCCTGGGCGACGACAGGGCAATGATCATCAGCGGGCTGACATGCGACTTGGCGATGGTGACTCCCTGCTCGCGGACGGAGGGCGGCAGTTGGGGCAGCGCCCGGTTCACGCGGATTTCAGAAAAAACTTCCGCGATGTCGGGGTCCATGCTCAAGTCGAAATCGACGCGCAATTTCATGGTGCCGTCGTTGGCATTGAAGGACCGCATGTAGGTCATGCCTTCAACGCCTGCCATGGCCTCTTCCAGCGGCGTGGCGACGGAACTTTCAATCGTCAGGGCGTCGGCGCCGACGAAGTTCGTGGTGACCACGATCTCCGGCGGGGCGATTTGAGGGAACTGGGCGATCGGAAGGCGCCGCGCAACAACAATACCCGCCAGCACGGTGAGAATCGAAATCACCATGGCCGTTACGGGGCGATTGATGAAGAACTTGGACACGTCCTCGACTCGCTTGTTTCCGTGGGCCGGCCGATTTTCCAGAATGCGGGCCGGCTTAAGTGCTCACACTGGCCTGAAAGGAGGCAGTTTTGCCGGTTGCGGATCGACCTGGTCTCCAGGCCGGACCTTTTGAAGCCCTTCGACGATTACCCGATCCGAGGGTGCCAGGCCTTGCTCAACCAGCCAATAAGCTCCGATCCGGTTCCCGACCTTTATGGTGCGAACCTCGCATTTGTTGGATGACAATGGGAGGACAAAAACCTGATACCCTCCCTGAAGCTCCTGGACCGCGCCCTGCGGCAACAGCAGGGCACCTTTCCTGAAAGACGTCGCGGTTCGAACTTTGGCATATTGGCCCGGACGCAGGATGCTGCCGGGATTCGGAAAGAGGCCTCGAATCCGGAGGGTGCCCGTCGTGGGATTGACCTCGCGCCCGACAATATCGATCTTTCCGCTGTGTGGATACGTCGAGCCATCGGCCAGAATCAATTCGAGGCTCGGTTTCTTGTCGGGATCGCTCTCCAACAGCAACGACCGCAGGCGCAGGTATTCCTGCTCGCTCACGGGGAATTCCACAAAAATGGGGTCGATGTGAGATATCGAGGTCAAGACGGAATGCTCGCCGGTTCCGACGAGGTCGCCGATGTTGGCGACGTGGATTCCGGCGATGCCTTCTACCGGAGCGGTGATACGGGTGAATCCCAGATTGAGGTCCGCGCCCTCGCGGGCCATTTGGGCGACTTCCACATTTGCCTGGGCCGTCGCCACCTGAGCTTTCGCACTCTCATGATGCCCTTCGGCGGCCGCAACCGCGGCTTTGTTGGCGAGGTTGGCCTGAACGGCGTCATCGAGTTCCTGCTGGCTGACGGTTCCGTCCGAGACGAGCGGCGAGTAGCGTTTGACATCCAACTCGGTTTTTCCCAGGGCGGCCTGCGCGCGATCGATTTCGGCTTTGGCCTGATCCACTTGTGCCGTAGCCACGGTCAACTGGGCCCTTGCCGCTTCCACCCGCGCTCTGGCCTGGTCCACAGCCGCCTGAAACGGTCTGGGGTCGACCTGAAAAAGGAGGTCGCCCTTGCGAACCAGAGAGCCCTCCTTGTAGCTCTGCGTCAGGAGGTAGCCGGTCACCTGGGAGTGGATCTCCGCATCGACGTAGCCAACAGTAGTTCCAATCCACTCGGAGTAAACCGCCACATCGCGTTGCAA
This sequence comes from Acidobacteriota bacterium, assembly GCA_021788955.1. Next base: position 1,410 of record JAJYKC010000023.1, on the reverse strand, counting down.
GGGGGGCGCGATGTAGACCACCGGGAGTTGGATGGTCGAGGTTGGCTGTCTGGCACAGCCGCCAAACCATAGGGGCACTACCAGGAAACCGAGGAACGCTCGACATCTCATCGTAGACAGGCGCATGCCGAAACACCGCGAGTTGGCAGCAGGTGCCACGGCTCATCCTCAAAGAGCAGTCTAGTACGAAAGGATACCACCGTTGCAGGCCGGGCGGGCGAGGGGCGGACGGCGCGGCATCTGTGCGCCGTCGTACCGTCATATAATTTGTACCTGTGGCGCATATTTCCGAAGCGTCGCTTGTGACGTTCCTGGAGAGCGTGCCGGTGTTGCTGTGGGAAGCGGATGCAGATCTTCGTTTCACGCGTCTCGCCGGCGGGGCGCTCCGGAGCATGGGCATCGCCCCGGAGGCGTTGGCCGGGAAGCCGGTGTCCGATCTCTTTGGGCTGGAAGGCGGCAGGGCTTACGAACACGCCCTCGCCGGGGACGAGACTGGATTCGAGGCGCAGGTACAGGGGCGCGAATTGCAGGCGCGGGTCCGCCCGTTGCGCGGCGCGGAAGGCGCCATCGCGGGCATCATCGGGACCGCGCTCGACGTTACCGAGCGGATGGTCGCCGAGCGCGCGTTGCGCCTCTCGGATCACACCTACCGCACGCTGATCGAAGAGGCGCCCTATGCCATGTGCCGTTCCACTGCCGCGGGAGAGCTACTTCAGGTCAACGGCGCCATGACCGAAATCCTGGGCTACGCTTCGGCCTCCGGTTCCGAATTGCTGCTGCGCGACCTGCCCCTCATCTTCACGCCGCCAGGCAGCTTCGAGAGATTCCAGGAAGCGCTCCTCGAAAACGACACGCCGGCCGTCCGGGACTGCGTCTGGACACGGCGGGACGGCCGGCCGGTCGAGGTGCGGGTGAGCGGGCGCGCAGTGCGCGACGGCGGTGGAAAGGTCTCGCATCTGGACATCTTCGCGGAGAACGTCACCGAAAAGAAACGCCTGGAAGCGGAGTTGCACCAGGCCCAGAAGATGCAGGCTGTAGGACAACTCGCCGGAGGCGTGGCGCACGATTTCAATAACCTGCTGACGGTGGTCCGCGGGCACGTGGATCTCCTGCTGGCGCAGCCGGACGACGGCCGCGCGCGCGAGCGGCTGGGCGAGATCCGGCAGGCGGTCGACAAAGCCGCCGGCCTGACGAAGCAGCTTCTGGCCTTCAGCCGCAGCCAGGTGCTGCGCAGCCGGACGATCAACCTGAACGAGGTGATCGAGGGGCTGCTGTCCATGCTGCGGCGGCTGATCCGCGAGAACATCGAGCTGCGCTTCCTGCCGGCGAGAGATCTGGGGAGCGTGCGCGCCGATCCGGGTGAAATCGAGCGCGTGCTCGTCAACCTGGCGGTGAACGCGCAGGAGGCCA
>JAJYKC010000022.1 GCA_021788955.1 Acidobacteriota bacterium | reverse complement strand
CGCCTCTTCTTCGGCCCGTAGCAGAGGCGGAACGGACGCTTCCAGACGTTCGATCTCGCGCCGGTTTCCATCCACCTGTGCCGCCGCTGCCCGGATCGTCTCGATCTGCTGAAAAATGCGCTGATACTCAGCCTCGGCGCCTCGCACCTGCCCCGCACGCCGTTCCCGCTCCAGCGCCAGAGCATGATACTCGCTCGCTTGCTTGCGAGCGGCTGCGAGCGCCGTGGTGGAGGCGGCGATGTCCCGCGATATTTGCGCCCTCTCCGCGCGGATTCCCTCCAGCGCTAAAGCCCGGTCTTCGAACTCATTCAGAACTTCGCGCGCCTGCGCGAGGCGTTCCTTGGCCGCCGCAAGGTCGGCTGCAAGGCGGACCGCCGCCGGAGCGTGCTGCCCTTTGCGCGGCGCGCCGCGCTTATCGAAGTACTCCGCATAGATCCCCTCGATGCGCTGCTCCAATCGCCCTCCCCGCGGTCCGGCGAAGTGGGCGCCCAGCATGGTGCGAATATCCGCGATCACATCGTGAGTCACGTTTACGAGCTTGAGATCGCCTTGCAGTGTCCACAGGACTTGCGCTAAGCCCCAGTTCTCCACATCCGCAAGGCCGCGGCCGCGTCCTGTGGCGCGCAGCATTCGCCGAACCTGCTCATCCGCCTTTTCGTTTTCGGCAAGGGCGGTGAACGCGCCCCGGTCGAAGCGCTCCAGCAGAGAGGACGGCCGATCGAGGAACTGCTTCGAAATCCGGTACTCGTTTCCACTATCCCGGAACTCGACCATCACGGTCGGAGCCAGCGCACGGCCCCACGGCCGCAGTGTCTGTGCTTCCTCGCCGCCTACGCCGTAGTTGTCGAGCAGGGCGCGCACCATTGCCTGGAAAATCGTCGATTTCCCGGCGCCGTTCGGCCCACGTACCACGTTCAGCCCCTCGCTCAAGGGACCCAGGCGGGCCTTGTTGACGAAGCACCGCCAGCCTTTGACTTCGATGGAACGTATGATCACTCGGACACCTCCTGGGCTAGTGAGTAGAGCTCGATCAGCGCGTTGGCAGCCGTCTCAGCGGTCGTCGAAGCAGGGCGGGCGCCTGGAAACGCCGGGTCGGACAACTCCCTGAGCCGGAGCGCCGCCTCTCTCAGGATGCCGTCCGGCAACGCGTCCACCCACGCCGCGTCCTCAGGGGCAGGTCGCAGCCCGGAATCGTCCATACGCGCAAACAGGAAGCGGTTGGAGTCCATGATGTCCCGAAGCTGCCGGAGCTTCGGAAGATCCGCCGCAAAGATGATGCCAGTGAGACGAATGCGGACCAAAGCCGAATCCGGCCTCTCGATCCCGTCGATTTCCGAGAGGACTTCGTCGACCTGTCCGGCGGTCCGTAAGTCACGCACAATATCGCGCCAGGCCAGCCCTCCAGTACGCACAGGCTGAATCAGCGGTGCCGCGCCATGGGAAGCGATTTCCAGGATGAGCGCATCGCCGCTTTCACGCTCTCCAAACTTCGTGGTTTCGTGCGTTCCGGAGTAGGCCATCCGAACGGTCCCTTGTGCATCAGCAAAGGCCGTATAGGAATGCCAGTGTCCCAGAGCCAGATAGTCTAAACCTGCGCGTTCGGCGGCGTTCCGGGCGATGGGATAGTCGAGATCCTCTCCCGCGCCCTCGACGGAGCCGTGGGCCACGCCTATCCGGATCGCGTTTCCGTCGTCCGGCGTAATCCAGAGGGTCGGATCCCGCCGGCTGTGGGCTTCCACAAGCGGGCACGGGAACAGCTTCGCGGAGCCGACGTCCACGACTTCGGCAGCGCGAAGGACATGCAGATCCGCGGCCTGCCAGACGGGATGTTCCCAGACCGAACCGGGCGTCAGCGGATCGTGATTGCCGGGAATCAGGAAAACGGGACGGCCGGCGGCGGCCAGGATGTCGCCAACCTGCTGCACGGAAGGCCGGTCCACGCCGTTATGTTCGAACGTATCGCCGGCAAGCAGCAGAAACTCGACATTGGCGTCACGGGCGGCGGCCACAACACGCTCGGCGGCCCGGAGGCGCTCCCGGCGAACGCGATCGCCAGCCTCGCCCACATGGGCGGCGCTCATGCCTATTTGCCAGTCTGACGTATGTAGGAACTTCAACTTTGTCCTCCTTCATCGCCAGCCGGCTGCCATTCACGCCAGCCGTCCAACAGGGGAAAGTAAAGGCCCAGCTTCACCGCGCCCGAAGGCGCCAGGAATTTGGCGTACCGCTCCAACTGATCGCGGTAGCGGCGCTGCTCCTCGTCCAGGAAGAAATCGAGGCGCCCGCCCTGGTGATCGCTCGTCTTGTAGTCCACGATCCAGCGAACGCCGTCTCCATCCACGAAAGTCCGGTCGACCGAAATATGGACGATCTCGCCTGCCAGCAGTCCGGCCATCGCGTATTCACAGCGCGCGCCCGGCCTACCGGCGAGGATCCAGCGCCCGCGGGGGCTGGACAGCGTGCGGAGCAACGCCTGCTCGACGCGCGCGACGGCGCGATCGAGTTCCTGTGGTGGCGTTCCCAGATTCGCCAGAGCGGCGCGGTGCGCATCGTGGTTCGCGCGGACGCGCGCTTCATCCCAGGCGTCCAGACCTTCCTGACCGATCGTTTGCAGAGTTCCATGCACGACCGTCCCCACATGCCGCAGGGTGTCTCCGACCCAGAGATAGCTCCGGTGTTCGTCGCGGATGGGAGGGGCGGGCCGGAGAGACAGCGGCGCAGGAGCTTTGGGCGGCGCCCAATCGAGAGTCAGTCGGCTCAGCGGTACGCCCGCCGGCCGTGCGCCAGCAGCCTGCCCGGTGGAGGTCGCGTAGCATTCAGCGAATGGTTGCTTCTCGCTTTCGCAAAGGCCGGGCCAGAGGCGCTCCAGCAGTGAGGCCGCCTTCGGAGTCACCGTACCGGATGTGTCCTGGCCGGCATGGCCGATGAGATGGAGCCGGCGCACGGCCCGCGTGCAGGCCACATATAGGAGCCGGATGTCCTCGTTGGCCGCCTTCAAGCGCTCGACATCGCGCAGGTATGCGTACACCGGATCCTGGCCGCCCCCGGTTTCGCGAATCGAAGCCAGCAAGCGGTCCACGCCTTCACGGCGCGGGCGTTCGGAGGAGAGCAGCAGCGCCGGAGAATCGGGCCGCGGCACGCGCCCAAGGCCCGGGACGATCACGGTTTCGAACTGGAGCCCCTTCGCCTTGTGAATGGTCATGAGTTCGAGGGTTGCACCGGCGCGCGGATCGGGGCGGGCATAGAGTTGGTCCACCTGTCCTCGGAAGTCGTCGAAATCGGGCAGATCGCCGGCACGCTCGTGCTTTTCGAGAAGGTCCAGATAATCGGCCGCATCTTGCAGCGCATCGTCCGAACCGGCGCAGGCGGGACCGCCCAAAGCCCACCACGTCCGTTCCACCCATCGCCGAAGTGGCGTGCGCCCGCGCTCGGCGAAGGCCTGCGAGAGGACGCTTCGCAAGCGCAGGATGCGCGCAACGCCGTCTGAAGAAATGCCAGGCCGCTCCTCGGTCAGCAGGTCCCAAATCGCCGCGTCCGGCCGGCCATCCACGAGCGCGTAGAGGTCGCGCAGTTCCAGGCCGCACCAGGGAGCGCGCAGGATGGCGAGCCAGGCGGGACGATCGGCGAAGTGCAGCATGGCGCGTGTGAGGGCAAGGATGTCGCGGACGACGCTACGCTCGCCCAGCCGGTCGATTTCGATGGCGCGGAACGGCAGCCCGGCGTCCTTCAGCGCCGGTACTATGGCGGCCAAGTGCGAGCGCGCCCGTACCAGAATCGCGATCTTTCCGGCGGGATCCCCGGCGCTGGCCTCCTGGACAAGCTGCACGACCAGGGCAGCCTCCGCCGCATCCTCGCCTTTACGAAGCGCATGGACGGTAACGGCTTCGCCCGGTTCTTCGGGGTTCCTGGGGACCGATCGGCTATATGTAATCGCGCCGGTCGCCACGTCCCCGACTTGCGGGAAGATCCGCCGGAACGCTTCATTCACCCAGTTCACGATGCCCGCCTGTGAGCGGTGATTGGCATCGAGCCGCAGGAATTCGGGCGAAGTCGGGCCGGCAGAGCCTTCGGCGACCTTCAGAAACAAGCCCACCTCGGCCTGGCGGAAACGGTAGATCGACTGCATCGGGTCGCCCACGAGGAAGATGGTGCGGCCCTCGCCCGGCTCCCAACCCGCGGTGAGCTTTTCGAGCAATTCGAACTGGCTTACGGAAGTATCCTGAAACTCGTCCACCAGCAAATGCCGGATGCGCGCATCGAGCCCCAACGCAAGTTCCGTGGGCTCGGCGGCATCGCCCAGCGCGGTGCGCGCGGATGCGGCGATTTCGGGGAAGTCCACTTCGCCGGCTTCGCGAAAGACGAGCCGCAGGTTGGCCGCGGCCAGCTTCAGCACGCGCAGTAGCGATTCCATAACCTGCCATTGCGAGTCGGCGTAGCACGCGGGCGGCAGCAGTTTGACGCGTGCAAGCGCTTCGCGCAGCGCAGACTTACCTTCGAGCGCCCGATAGAGTCCCCGTGCCTGCTCTTTTCGGTCCCGGTACACCTTGCGAAGCGCAGCTACCTTCTCCTTCGAGAACCCGGGGAAGCCGGTGGTGGGTTCCTTCCGGAATGCGTCCCCTTCGCCGGTTAGCAGGAGCGCGCACAGCCCATCCCAAACTGCGCGCTGCGCGGCCAGCGGCTGCGGCCATGCAGTGAGTCCGGCGCACGCCCTCAAGGGGTGAGTTTCGGGCACGTTCCCAGCCGCGAACCCGGCCAGTTCCATGGTCAAGCTCCGCAGCGGCTCGGGGAACAGTTCCGAGGCAAGAGTCAGGCCGTCGTTGACCGCGTTTTCCATGGCGCGTTCGAGTTCTTCGCGCGAGGCGGCACCTTCCACGGTCAAGTGCAGCCAGTGGTCGCGGAACCTCAGCATCTGGACGATCAGCTTCGCCGCCTGCGGAACGTTGTTGTCGAGGTGGGCGAGAACCGTTTCGAGCGGTTCCCTCCATGCGCCTTCCTGTTCGATGAGCGCGAGCGTGCGGCGCGCAGCTTCCAGGTAGTGGGGATCGGCGTCCTCCGTTACCGCGGGCTGCGCTCCGAGACGCGCCAGCCACGGCATTCGGCGCGTGATCGATGCGCAAAGCGAATCGATGGTCTGGATCCGCAGGCGCGACGGATGTGCCAAAAGGTCCCAACCCTGACGCCGGTCCTGCTGGAGAGCATCAAGCGCCAGTTCGTGGGAAGTCCGCTCGTGCGGCTTCGCGGGCATTTCGTTCCGGGCGGCGCGCGCCAGCGCCTTGAGGATGCGGTCCTGCATCTCCCCTGCCGCCTTGCGCGTGAACGTGATCGCCACGATGGCCTCAGGCTCGGAAACCTGCGCCACCAGGGCGAGGAAGCGCTGAATCAGCAGTTCCGTTTTGCCGGACCCGGCCGGCGCCTGCACCAGGAACGAGGTTGCCTGGTCGAGCGCCCGGCGGCGGGCGGCATCATCTCCAAAGACCGGTTGGGCGGCAGCGCCGGACATGGCTAATTCCTCTCCCCATTCACAGCCATCTCGCCATCGTCCGCGGGCTCCTCGATGGCCGCCTCGATTTCCGCGACACGGCACAGCGCGGGAAACGCGCAGTTGCGGCATTTGTCCGGGCGCTTCGGCGCAACGGCGGCGGCGCCCGCGCAGAACTCGGCTCCGATCGCGTCGAGGATCTCGCCCCATTGAACAATGTGGTCGGCGAGCGTGTCTCCGGCGGTTTTACCCGGAGCGGATCGGGAATACTCGGTGGTGCCCGGTACGCCCGCGGATTCGCCGATGCCTTTGAAGCGGAGTTCGGCAGGGGCGAGTTGCGCGAACAGCACCGCGGCGATTTTGCCCTGGCGCCTGGACGCATAGAGCGGCAATTGGGGCGCATCGGGGCGCTGGCTTTCCCAAGCCGAGGGGCTCGAAAGGCTGGTCTTGTAGTCGATCACGATTTCGCGGCCATCGGGCAACTGGTCCACGCGGTCCACGCGGACGTCGGCCGAAAGCCCGCCCGCCTCTACGCGCCGCGGCTCTTCGCGTTCGGCGACCGTGAAAGGAGTCCGCCCGGCTTCTATGTCCAGCCAGCGCCCCAGCAGGCGCTCCAACCTGCGCTGCTCCAGAACAATCAGCCGCTTGGAAGACGCTACGCCGCGCCCTCTTACCTTGCTTGCAACTGCGGCTGCGACCGCCCGCGCGATCGTCTCGGCCCGCTGCTCCGGCGCGCAGGCAACGAGCGCATCGAACGTGCGGACCTCCCGCCAGAAATTGTCCAGCGCAGCGTGAACGATCATGCCGCGCTCCTGCGGGCTAAAACCCGGCTCCGGTTCTTCGAGCGACTGCGCATTCAAGCGGAACCGGGCGAAGGCACCGAAGGGGCATGCCGCCTGACGTTCCAAAATGGCCATCCCGCCGCGTGTCACCGAGCCGGGCTCGACCGGCGGCCCGAGTTTATCTTCGATACGTTCCAACCCGGCGCCGGCGCCCCTCAGCAACGCGGCCATAGAAGCAGGCGGCACCGGCGGCTCCGCGTGGTCTAGTTCGAGGATCAGCGGGCTGGGGCGCAAGTCCGTGTCGCCCTCGCTTTTCGGGTAACTCGCCACCACGTCCGGCGCGGATTGGAGCAGCCGCACCAGCACTCTTCGGGCATAACTCAATTCGCGTTCGGGAGAAGAGTGCGGCAACCCGAGGCGCCGTTGGAGCGGTAATGGCAGAAATGGGTTCGGCCGCGGCGGAGCAGGCCAGACGCGATCCTCCAAGCCGGCAATCCACAGATGATCGAAGGTGGCGCCCGCGGCTTCCAACATGCCGAGAATCTGCACGGGTGCGTGCTCGTCAGCCGGACCGAAACGGGCCTGCGATGCCATTCGGCGCAGGCGGCCGAGAGCGTCGGAGTACGAGAATCGCTCTCCGATCAAATCGAGCCCGGCAAATTCGGAAAGAAGTTCATTCCACCGGCGGATCGCCTGATACTCGGCACTGTTCAATGCGCGCTCGCCAGGCCACCCGTTGAGGCGCAGGAGCTTTGAGAACGTGCGACTCCACGCCGATGGCAACTGGTGCGCGGGCATGCGTCCTACTGCGCGGCGCCATGCACGAAGCGAGCGTGCCAGAATCGGGCAGGCGTATGCCCGCGGGCTACCATCGGCATCCTCGCGAGACCCGAGCCGCGTGAGCTCAGCAAGCGAGACTTCCGCCAAACCGCGGTGCCGCAGCTCGGCGTCGAGCAGCGCGCGTGCGCTGCGTTCAGCTAGCGCGCCGCGCAGGAATGGCGACCGGAGCAATAAGCCGGCCTGCGCGATGGAGACGGCGCGCAGCCCCAAACCCAGGCATTGGAGGGCAGCCGCAACGACAGGCGTATCGTCGAGTGGGGATCCCGCGGAAATATGGAACGCACGGCGGCGGTCATCCGCGACGGGCTCGAAGGATGGGTGGAGAGCATCCTCGAAGATCCGTTCGGCGGCGGCAACCTTCGCGGGCAGATCCGGGATCACGATGCTGATGCGCGCGCCAGGGTTGGAGGCCATGCGCTCACGGGCCCATGCCGCGGCGGCGTCCAGTTCGGCGGCGGCGTCCGCCGCGGCAACGCGAACGCGGCGCGGCGACCAGGGCGCCCGGGCCGGCGCCGCATCGACCGGGCAACCCATTTCGGCCAGGGCATCCATCAGCCGCTGTTCCGAGGGCGTCAGTTCATCGAAGCCCGCATAGATGATGTGCGAGGGAAGCGGCATGCGGCGTTCCTGGAATATCCGGGTCAACTCGCCGGGAACCTGGGCCCCACACCGCCAGACGCGCCGTTCGAGCGCGTCTTCGAACGCCGCCGCCCAGCCGACGAAAGCGGCAGCGTCTTCAAACCCCACGCAGTCGGCGTCTTGCAGCGAAACCCGCCAGGCTGAGGCTAGGGCGTAAGCGGACGCAACGGCCGCCGCGGTGGCCGGAAGGTGGAGGAGCCCGCGCCCCCCGGCGCCGGCTTCGATGATCCGTTCCCAGATGAATTGTTCCTGAGCCGCGCTCAACAGGACCGCCAGCGGCGCGGCGCCACGCTGCACGGCAGTGTCCCACGTCCGCCGGAGCCAGCCGTTCCAATCCAAGATATCGGCCGCCGGCCACGAGGTTTCGCCGCCAGCACGGCGGCGGAGATCATAAGCCCACCGCAGGTCGCGAGCGAGGTGCGCGTTCGCCGTCAACACCGTGGCACCGTCGTCCATCGCCTGCCAAAACCACAAGTCCGCTCCGCCGCTATTCATGAGTTTTTTGCCTACGAGGAATATTCTGCGGGCCGGGGTGGCTCACCGAAGGAGCCTGGCTGTAAATGGGATTAGCCGCGCGCCTGGCGCGACCGCGATTTCCAAGGGCCAGAAGATCGGTCTGAGGAAACCGCGGGCTTCGCAATTTCATATTTCTCCGCAGCTTGCCGATGTGCATCCGCGACAGCGCTGCGGAGGGAGGCCGGTTGGACCACCTCGACGTGCGGTCCGTGCCTCAGAATGTCCATCATGATTTCCCGGGGATTGCTGTATGGAACTTCAAGTCGCAGGCCGCCATCCGGCAGCGTGGCGGCACGCTGCTGCGGGTGCCATTCCTCCTCGGCGACCCACCTGGCGGCATCCGAATCGAAGAGGAGCACGGCGGTATTTTCGGCTGGTCCTGAGAAAATCCCGTACCCCTGCTCCCCGCCCGCAGGCGCTACATCCAGAGCAGGCTCCTCCAGGACCGAGGCAAGGCGAACGGCGTCGATTGCAAATCGCCGCATGGCTTCCTTCTCGTGACACCAGGCATCCAGGTACCAGTTTCCGCGATAGTAAATCACGCGTTGTGGCGAAACGACGCGGTCGCTTTCGGCATCGCGGGAACGTGAGTAGTAGCGCATTCGCAACTTCCTCCGGCGCAACGTCCCATCGCAGATGGCCTGAAACTGCTCGGGATCGACCGCGCGCTGCGGCATCGCGCTGACCTCGATCCGTTCCAGAATGCTCTGCGTGCCGCGTCCCGACTTCGCCAGGAGCGCCCGCAATCTATCCCGAAATGGGCCGAGTTGTTCCTGTACAAATCCGGGCTGCAGTTGTTCGAGCAGCGAATTCATAACGAGCAACGAGTAGACTTCACGCTCAGTGAACCAGAGGCCGGGCAGGTTGAACTCTTCGGACGTATATTTGTACCCACCCGCCCCCATGTCGAAAGTGACTGGGGCGCCCAGCCGGTTTCGCATATACTCCAGGTCGCGTTTGAACTGCGCCGGCGAGATCTCGAACATTTCGAGGATTTCCCGCTTGGACGGCGGTTTCTTCCGCCGGAACAGACGGTCGAGCTTGTAGATCCGCTCCATCTGGCTCATGGTTTGGTTCCGGTAAGCAGGCCTCATAATCTTAAGCTAATTGGAGTTGGAATGTCGATGCCCGTGGAATGCGAATTGTGGTTTGGCAGGATGTATCAGTGCGCAACGCGCCTGGGGCGCTTCGCTTCAACCTGTACAAGAGACGATATGGCAGCGGCGCGACACCCCCCCCTCACGCCCGCGATGATCCCCGATAAGAGTTCGAACGGCTTCACTGGCTCAGTTTCATCTTCAGGTACGCTCGCAGATCTTCGTCCTCTCGCACGGGATCAAAGCCGGCCTTCTCTGGCACGCTGTTAACTTTCACGGATTTGTTCACCCACCCGATGAACTGCTCAAACTCTTCGCTGAGGGCTGCCAGGGTGCTCACAGTATCCCAATCGATTTCCTCCCTCCTTCGTGCGGGAAGTAGAACGCGGCAATTCTCCTGCTCGCTTGTGTCCATTTGCACCACACCTATGCCGTGGCTTTGTGAAAGCCTCCTAAGCTCCTGTTGGAACTCTGGGCCCTCATCGATGTACACCGCGGCAAGATATCCCTCGTGTGCCCAGGAAGAGTTTGACACGGCCTGGAAGAACGCCTCTCGCAGATTGGAAAAATCTAGCGATTTTTTTAGCTCGAATGAGTAGAGCCGGGCGGGTGCTCCGATATCGCGAACAAGTTCGAAGACCTCGTGTTTCCAGCCCTCCGGGATCAGAGTGAAACCAACAATATCCGGATAGGTCCACTGGTTCTGCTTCTCGCCTTTTTTTATCGCCTTCTCGTGATAGATGGTCTTGCAGTGGGCGTCGAACTGGCGGGCAGCGAACCAGACAAACAGCGGATGGAGGTCCCGTTCGTGGTATTTTGGCTCAAACTGGGCCTGGGGCGCGGCCGCGACCTGCGCCTCGAGGTCGGCCTGGGACATCGAGCCCCCAAGTGACTTCAGGAGGAACCTAGCCGGACCGGCGCCGATGCTTTGGAACTGCGAGTTTGGCCTCTTCACGTCCCTGTAAAGGATTCCCGCGAGTGCAGTTTCGGCCGTCTTTCCGGTAGCGCTCAGCAACTTCGTCAGTCCTAACTCCTGGGCTGCGTACCATATCTCTGCTGCGCTCATCGCTTGTCCCTGCTTTTCAATTACGCGTCTGGCGAGTTCAAGATACGAGATCTTTTCGGCAACTCCGACATTCATGCGACCTCCAATTTCTGTAACGACCCTGCATTCTAAACGAACCCGGGCTGAGTGACCCCAGGATTTCAGACCAGGCAATAAGTTAGAATTCGGCGGAGTCGTGGACGCGGGAGGAGCGATGACGACGACGCGCAAGCAGTACAGTCCGAAGTTCAAGGCCAAGGTGGCGCTGGAGGCGATCCGCGGCGAGCGAACGCTGAGCCAGTTGGCCTCGCAGTATCACGTGCATCCGGTGCAGATCGGTCAGTGGCGCAAGACGGCCGTCGAGCAGATGGCGGAGTTGTTCGTGGATGGGCGCAGCCGGAAGCGGAAGGATCAGGATGCCGACAAGGACGCGCTGTACGAGCAGATCGGGCGGCTAAAGGTGGAATTGGACTGGTTGAAAAAAAAGTTGGTCTGCTCGACTGAGGAGCGCCGCGCACTGGTGGAAGCAGGGCATCCGGAAATCAGCTTGCGGCGGCAGTGCGATTTGCTGGACGTGAACCGGTCGGGACTGTACTATCGACCCTTGGGCGAGAGCGCGGAGAATCTGAAGCTGACACGGCTGATTGACGAGGAGTACACGCGTCGGCCGTTCTACGGCAGCCGGCGGATGATGCGCTGGCTCCACGATCAGGGCTATCCGGTGGGGCGCCACCGAGTGCGGCGGCTAATGGAGATGTTGGGGCTACAGGCCGTGTATCCGAAACCGAAGCTGAGCTGGCCGGGGGAGGGGCACAAGATCTATATAGTGGTCCAGCGATTCCTCAGATTATACGTTATTGCTGACCGTGTCCCCTCGCCGGGCGTCTCCGAGTCGGGCGGCTGATGTGCGTCCGGAATTGCCG
>JAJYKC010000021.1 GCA_021788955.1 Acidobacteriota bacterium | reverse complement strand
CGAGGATTGTGAGGCGGATCCGGGTGGTGAACGAGGTGAGCTCGCCGGCGAAGTGGAGCGTGACGGAATTCCGGGTGATGTTCGGGGGCAAGGAGATTCCGCGGTCGGCGGCGTGGCGGGTGACGGCGCGGCCGGATGCTTGGGATGCGCCTTTGGCTTTCGACAACAACCTGGCGACACGATGGCGGAGTTGGGAGGCCGAGCGCAAGGGCATGTCGCTTACGCTGGACCTGATGCAGGCGAGAATGGTGGATGGGGTGGAACTGACGCTGACGCCGGACCAAGCGGGGCCGAGCCTGGAGGTGGAGGGTGAGGCGGGCGATGGGAAGTGGGTGGAGTTGAGTGGCGCGCCGCGCGTCGAAGCAGCGCCGGTGCCTTATAGTCTGCGGCGCGATGCGATGGCGACGCTGAAGCTGGCGGGGCTGCATTATTTCCTGGTGAATACGGACGCTTATGGCGCCGAGGATTTGCGCGGGAACTCGGAGTATTGGGGATTGACACTGATCGGCGAGAGCGGGGATACAAGGCTATACCGGATCGAATAATGACGGAAAAACTATTTCTTGGCGTGGATGGCGGGCAATCGCGGACGACGGCGATGATCGGCGACGGGCGGGGACGCGTGTTGGGCATGGGGCTGGCTGGTCCGTGCAATCACGCGTCGGCCGGCGAGGGGCGGGCGAAGCTCGAAAATGCCGTGCGCGATTCGGTCCGGCAGGCGTGCGAGGCGGCGGGACTGGATTTCGCGGCGGTGCGGTTCGGCGGAGCGTGCCTGGGATTCAGCGGCGGGCCGGACGATAAAGAGGAGATTGTGAAGGCGCTCTTGCGGGCGGAGCGGGTAAAGGTGACCGACGATGCATGGATTGCGCTGATCGGGGCGACGGGCGGCGAGGCGGGATTGATTGTGATCTCCGGGACAGGTTCGATTGCGCTGGGGCGGAATGCGGCGGGCCGGAAGGCGCGGGCCGGAGGCTGGGGGTACGTGTTCGGGGACGAGGGGAGCGCGTTCGACATTACGCGGAAGGCGCTGCGGGCATCGCTTCGTTATGAAGAAGGCTGGGGGCCGGCGACGTCGCTGCGAGGACGGTTGCTGGATGCCAGCGGGGCGACGACGGCGAACGAGTTGCTGCATCGTTTCTACACGCCGGAGTTCACGCGGCCGCAGATGGCGCGGCTGGCGAAGCTGGTGGATGAAGCCGCGGATGCGGGGGACGCGGTGGCGGCGTCGATATTGGTGAAGGCGGCGGGGGCGTTGACGGCGCTGGCGGAGGCGGTGCGGAAGCAGTTGTTCCGGGCGCGGGAGACGGCGCTGGTTTGCCCGATCGGCGGGGTGTTCCGGTCGACGATGGTGCGGGAGAATTTTTCGCACATTGCCGGAGGGGTGGCGGGAACGACGGTGGCGGAGGCGAAGCACGGCCCAGCGGCGGGAGCGTTGATTGAGGCGTATTCGCTGGCGGGAGTTCATGTGCCGCTCGAAGGGGCGCCGGACGAGAAGCCGTAAGGGGGAGGGATACACTGGAGGCGGAAGTTATCCGCACAGAGAGATCATGACGAGAGAATCCATCTTATCCGCCATACGCGACATCGGCATTGTGCCGGTGGTTCGCACGGAGAGCGCGGCGAGCGCGATCCAGGCCATTGAGGCGATTTACCGCGGGGGCATACGGGCCGCCGAGATCACGATGACGGTGCCGGGGGCGATCCGGGCGCTCGAGAAGATTGCCGATCAGTTCGGCGACCAGATTGTGCTGGGTGCGGGGACGGTGCTCGATCCGGAGACGGCGCGGGCGTGCATGCTGGCGGGGGCGGAGTTTTTCGTGACGCCGAGCCTGAACCTGAAGACGATCGAGATGGCGCGGCGGTATTCGAAACCGATTGTGCCCGGGGCGCTTACGCCGACCGAAGTGCTGGCGGCGTGGGAAGCGGGAGCGGACGCGGTGAAGATATTCCCGGCGGGGGCGATGGGCGGGGCGAAATACATCAAGGCGCTGAAGGCTCCGTTTCCGCAGATCGAGATGGTTCCCACGGGCGGGGTGAATCTGGAGACGATCGGCGAGTTTCTGAAGGCGGGGGCTTGCGCGGCGGGCGTAGGGGCGGAGTTAATCGACGGGGCTACGATTAAAGCCGGCAAGTACGAAGTGTTTGAAGAGCGGGCGAAGAAGTTTCTAGCGGCGGTGGCTGCGGCGCGGAGTCATTGAAACAGGCGGTCGAAGATCTCGCGCGTGCGGTGGCGCATCTGGGTGACGGTGGTTTCCAGAGGCTGCTGGTGTAAGTGCTCGGGAGTCCAGCGCTTGACGAGCGCGGCTACGGTTTCGCGGGCGACTTCGTTGGTGGGGAGGTTGCCGGCAGCGTGGCCGTCGTGGACGCGGAGGCCGTGGTCGATGGAGCGGTAGAGGGCGGCGGCGTCGCGGAGGAACTCGGCGTCGGCGCGTTCGAGGTGGCCCATTTTTTCGACGACATCGATGCGGGCGGGGGTGTTGAGGACTTTGAAGAAGATGCCGGCGCCTTTGAGACGCAGGTAGAGCAGCATGAAGTCGATGTCGTAGTAGCCGCCGGGGCCGGCCTTAAGGGGGTTCGAGGGGCCCTGTTCTTTTTCGAGGCGCATGCGCATGGCGCGGAGGTCCTTGCGGGAGCGGCCGCTTTGGCCGTAGCGGCGCCAGTCGACTTCCTGCAGGCTGTTGAGGAATCCTGTGGCGCGTTCGGTTTCCCCGGCGACGGCGCGGGCTTTCATGTAGGAGATGCCTTCCCAGGCTTCGGCGTGTTTGGCGAAGTAATCGAGGAAGGAAGACTCGGCCTGGACGAGGGTGCCTGCGCTGCCGTTGGGGCGGAGCCGGGTGTCGACGCTGAACAGTTGGCCGTCGCCGGTGTAGGTGGTGAGGATGTCGATCATCCGGTTGGCGGCGCGGGTCCAGAAGACGTGTTCTTCCTGGTCGCGTTCGGGGAGGGCGAAGACGAGGTCGGCGTCGGAGCAGAGGTCGAACTCGCGCATGCCAAGGCGGCCGAGGGCGATGGCCATCATCTGGTTGCGGGGCTTGTAGCCTTCGCGGACGGGTGGGTGCTCGATGCGGGTTTGTTCGACGGCCATGCGGTAGGCGGCGCGGATGGCGGCGTCGGCGAGGTCGGAGGTGCGTTCGAGAGTTTCGAAGATGGGGGCCGAGAGGCAGATGCTGGCGGCCTGGATGCGGAACATTTCGCGGCGGTACCACTTACGGAGGTCGGAGGCGCCGTCGAGAGCTTCCTCGATGGTTTCTTCGATGACTTCGGTGCTCTCGCTACTGGCGTCAGGTAAGTTTTCGAGTTCGCGGACTAAGTCCGGGGTGCGGGCAAGTTGTTCGGCGAAGAAAGGGCTGTGCTCGAAGATATCGAGTAAGTAGCGGATGGCGGCGCTGTCGGAGTTGAGTTCCTGGAGGAGGGAGGAGTGGCGTTGGAGGCCTTCGAGGAAGTGTTCGAACAGCGGGCCTCCGCGTTTGAGAGGGGTTCGGGTTACGGCGGAGGCGATGGCTGGGGCGGCCGTGCCGAGGAAGCCGGCTAAGTGGGTGGTGCGGGCGGGGGCGGTCCAGCCGGGAGTTTCGCGGGGTTGTTCTGGAGCGGGAGTAAGAGCGTAGTAAGTGGGCCGCTGGGCGTGGATGACGTTTTCGTAGATTTCCTGGACGGCTTCGAGGTGGGCGTTGAGGTCCTGGAGGAACTGGGCGCCGGTGGGTTCGGATGAGCCGGTGGTGCGGGGCATGCCGCGGGCGAGGGAGTCCAGGGCGGCGGGGTCGGAGACGAGGGTGTGGGTCTGGCGGTCGTCGGCGGCCTGGAGGCGGTGTTCGACTTCGCGGAGGAAGCGGTAGGCGGCGGCGAGGCGGCCGTGTTCGGAGTCCGAGAGCAGGTTTTTGTCGCTGAGGCGGGAGAGGGCGAGGAGGGTGCCTCCGTGGCGGACCCAGGGGGTGCGGGCGCCGTGGAGGCGCTGGAGGCACTGGGCGAGGAACTCGATATCGCGGATGCCGCCGGGGGCGAGTTTGACGTCGAGGCCCTGGTTGCGGTGGCGGCGGGCGGCGAGTTTTTCACTGATGCGTTCGCGGGTGAGGGAGACGGCCTCGATGGCGGAGAAGTCGAGGGTGGTCGCGTAGGTGAGGGGTTCGACGGCGTCGAGGAGTTTGCGCCCGGGGCCGGGGTCGCCGGCGGCGACGCGGGCTTTGATCATCATCTGGAGTTCCCAGTCGCGGGCGCGCGTGCGGTAGTACTTGAGCGCGCCGTCGAGGGAGAGGCAGACTTCGCCGAGGCTACCGTCGGGGCGGAGGCGCAGGTCGACGCGGTAGCACATCCCTTCGACGGTGTAAGTGGAGAGTAACTCGGAGAACTGGTTGGCTATCTTCTTGAAGAATTCCTTGTTGGTGACGGGGACGGGGCCTTCGGTTTCTCCGTTGCCGCCGTAGACGAACATGAGGTCGATGTCGGAGCTGTAGTTGAGTTCGCGGCCGCCGAGTTTGCCGAGGGCGATGACGCTCATGCCGCAGGGGACGCCGTCGCAGTGGGGTTCGCCGTGGCGGGCGGCGAGGTCGGCGTAGAAGCGCTCGTAGCAGATCTCGAGGACGGCGTCGGCGAGGCTGGAGATTTCTTCGGTGATTTCGGCGAGGCCGGCGACGGAGAGCAGGTCGCGGGCGAGGATGCGGAGGAGCTCGCGGCGGCGGAAGCGGGCGAGGACGACGGGTTCGACGCGGCCGCCCGAGTGGTGGTTGAGCTCATCGGCGAGGGAGGCGGCGTACTGTTCGGCGGAGCGCGCGCGGTCGAGATCGTCGAGGCCGGTGAGCCATTCGGGGTGTTCGAGGCAGCTTTCGGAGAGAAAGCGGGAGACGGAGAAGACCTGGGTGGCGGCCCGGAGGTGGAGGGGGTGGGCGAGGAGGAAGTCGAAGGCTTGCGGGGCGCGGGCGAGGAGGGCGGCGAGGTAGTGGAGAGTCTGACCAGGGGAGGCGGAGGAAGCGGCGAGCCGCTCGATGTGCTGGCGCTGGGAGTCGTCTAGGTTCTGGCAGACGCGCTCGAAGTCGGCCCGGGCGCGGACCGCGCCGGGCATGTCGGAGGTGAGAAGAGAGGGTGGCATGGCGGTGAAGACGGCGTGGTCCACCGGTTCCAGTATAGCCGCAAGGTGAGGGGCGATTCCGTGGGTTTTCGCGAGGCGAAGGGCCGCGAGAAGGCGGGTGCGCATATAAGAATACTCCGTGCGGTGGCTTACAAAAAAAGCCGAAAAATCTGCTTGAACCTGTGCGCGAGGTCGCTTACGATAATCAAAAGTTCCGATTGGGGAGAGGGATATCGATCATGTGGCCTTTACGCCGAATGGCGTTTTTTTGTGTATTTCTGCTCATTGGCGTAAGCGCAATCGCTCAAACAAGCTCTTCGATCACCGGCACGGTGAGGGACTCGACGGGCGCCATCATTCCCGGGGCGGATGTGTCCCTGGTGAACGTGGGCACGAAGGTCGAGTTGAAAGCGAAGACGAACGATGACGGCGACTACCTCATCGGCGGCCTGACGGCGGGGTCGTACGACCTGACGATATCCGCGCAGGGGTTCAAGAAGTACCAGGCGACGGGCGTGATTCTGCGGATCAACCAGAAGGCGCGCGTGGACGCGAGCCTCGATGTGGGCCAGTTGACGAGCGAGGTGAGCGTGCAGGGGACGAGCGTGGCGCAGGTGGAGACGCAATCGTCGGAGATGTCCGGTGTGGTGACGGGCAAGGAGATCAGCCAGCTTGTGCTGAACGGGCGGAACTTCACGCAGTTGGTGACCCTGGTGCCAGGCGTGAGTAACCAGTCGGGTCAGGACGAGGGGCTGGTGGGCGTGGCCGGGAACGTATCGATGTCGATGAACGGCGGGCGGACGGAGAACAACAACTGGGAGCTTGACGGCGGGAACGTGATGGACAACGGAAGCAACCAGACGTTGAACGTGTATCCGAACGTGGACGCGATCGCGGAAGTGAAGGTGATGACGTCGAACTACGGCGCGCAGTATGGGAGGAACGGGAGCGGGACGATCGAGACGGTGACGAAGTCCGGGACGACGGCGTTCCACGGCGACGTGTTCGAGTTTTTGCGCAACAACGACTTTAACGCGCGGAACTTCTTCAATGCGAACGTGCCGGAGTACAAGAAGAACGATTTCGGCTATACGATCGGCGGGCCGGTGTACATCCCGGGGCATTACAACAAGAACAAGGACAAGACGTTTTTCTTCTTCTCCGAAGAATGGAGGCGGGACATCGTACCGGGGCAGTCGTTCTATCAGCAGGAGCCTTCGGTGCAGGAGCAGCAGGGGAATTTCTCCGACGTTTGTCCGACGGTGGGCTCGGCGGTGGATACGACGAACTTTCCGGACTGTCCGGTGAACCGGCTGACGGGAGGTTACTATCCGAACAACACGGTGCCGGTCGATTCGAACGCGAAGGCGATGCTGAACATGCTGCCGGCGCCGAACGTGGGGAGCGGAATCGCGTCGTATTACCAGGCGGCTCCGGCACAGCCGACGCATTACCGGGAGGAACTGGGGCGCGTTGACGAGAATTTCACCGACAACGTGCGCATGTTCTTCCGGTTCATTCACGATTCCTGGAGCACGGTGAACCCGACGCCACTGTGGGGCAACGGGGCGTCGTTCCCGACGGTGGGGACGAACTTTGTGGGGCCGGGCGTGAGCATGGTGGCGAACCTGACGGCAAATCTTTCGCCGACGCTGCTGAACGAGTTTACGTTCAGCTACACGACGGACCACATATTCCTGAATGCGACGGGTCCGGTGCAGAGGCCGTCGAGCATGACGATGACGGGGCTGTACAACAACGGATTCGGCGGACTGCTGCCGGCGGTGGTGGTGCACGGCGGGGTGAATTACGACCAGGGCGGGTTCAGCCTGGACAGCGGCTACTTCCCGTGGAACAACGCGAATCCGACGTATGAGTACAAAGACCAGATCAGTAAGATCGCCTGCGGACACAACATGTACATGGGCGCGTCATTTATCGCGGCGCAGAAGAACGAGTTCAACAGCCCGTATGTGCAGGGGATTCTGAACTTCTCGAACACGTCGCCGGTGAGCACGGGGAACGCGTTTGCGGACATGCTGACGGGAAATATCGCGTCGTACCAGCAGACGAACAACAAGATCAAGTACTACAACCGGTATAAGATCTTCGAGCCGTACTTCCAGGACGACTGGCATGTAAGCAAGCGCCTGACGGTGAACTTGGGACTACGGCTAAGTATGTTCGGGTTGTACACGGAGAAGTACGATCAGGCGTATAACTTCAATCCGGCGGTGTATAACCTGGCGCAGGCTCCGCAGATCGACTCAACCGGGGCGATTACCGGCCAGGAGGGAGCGCTGGTTCCGGGCAGCGGGAACCCGTACCTTGGATTACAGCAGTGCGGCAAGGGCGGAGTACCGCACGGTTGCATGACCGGGCATTTGTTCAATCCGGCGCCGCGCGTGGGCTTTGCCTACGATCCGTTCGGCGACGGGAAGACGTCGATTCGCGGGGCGTACGGGATCTTCTTCGAGCACACGAACGGGAACGAAGGGAACACGGAAGGACTGGAAGGCAGCCCACCGCTGGTGCTGACTGCGACGCAGTTCAACGTGGCTGGGTATACGAACATCGGCGGGTCGGGAGCGCTTCAGTTCCCGCTGCAGCCCCGGGCGATTCCGACGGCGGTGATGTGGCCGTACATTCAGCAATGGAATTTCAGCGTGCAGCGGGAGTTGGCACAGGGCACGGTGCTGACGGTGGCTTATGTGGGCAGCAAGGGAACGCACCTGGCGCTTCAGAGCGACCTGAACCAGATGTATCCGATCACGGCGGCGCAGAACCCCTATCCGGCGGGGCAGCCGATCACGACGAACGACTGCAACAACGGGACGGTGAACGGGGTTGCACCTTCGGGACCGGCCGCGGCACAGTTCGCGGTGGCCTGCGGCAGCGATCCGAATCCGTACCGTCCGTATCGCGGCTACGGCAACATTCAGTCGATCCAGTATGTGGCGAACTCGACTTACAACGCGATGCAGGTTGCGCTGCACCGGCACGTGGGGCGGATCAGCTTCGACCTCGCCTACACGTGGAGCCATTCGCTGGACGATGCCTCGGATTACGCGAGCGGGAACTTCCTGAACTCGTATAACTACCGGCTGAACTACGCGAGCTCGGATTTCGACCAGCGGCACTTACTCAACCTCGGGTATGTGTACGACCTGCCGTTCTTCGACAAGGGCGGGCTGTTGCACACGATGCTGGGCGGGTGGCAGTGGTCGGGGATCATGACGTTCCAGACGGGCACGCCGTTCAGCGTGACGGACGGGCTGTTTGGGCCGGGCGTGGGGAATGGGCTAGGGGCCGGTTCCTTCCTGGATCTGGTGGGCAATCCGTACGCGGTACCGGCGGGGGCGAGCAATCAGCCGGGCGTGGTAGGGCCGCTGCTGTTTAACCCGGCGGCATTCGCGGCGCCGCAAGGGCTGACGTTCGGCACCGCGCAGCGGAATGTGTTGAATAATCCGCAGCGGACGAACTTCGACATGGGCCTGTTCAAGCAGTTCCAGATCAAGGAAAGCATGGGCGTGGAGTTCCGGGCGGAGGCGTTCAACGTGTTCAACCACACGCAGTGGCTGCCACTGGGCGGGTTGAACAGCACGGGGAACGCGTCGGCGACGTGTTTCGCCGGGGCGACGAACACGCCGGGCGATGCGAGTTGTCTGGCCAACAGCAACTTCCTGCGGCCGGGCGGCGCGCACAATCCGCGCATTCTGCAGCTTGGTTTGAAGTTCTTGTTCTGACACGCATTGATCGCGTCAGGTCCGAGAGGGTTTGACCGGTCTAAAATTCGGCCGGCTTTCCAACCGCGAGGGAGGGATGCCGGCCATTTGTTTTTGGGGGGGGTGGGGGTTTGGTTGCCGCCTCCGGGCGGCGCAGTTTATACTGCGGCTGGTGTTTGTGTGGCGGGGGCCGATTTACTGCTCGATGTGAAGGACTTGCGGGTCGAGTATGCCAATGGCAGCCGGGCCGTGCGGGGAGTGCGGTTTGAGGTTCGCGTGGGCGAGGTGGTGGGGCTGCTGGGCGAATCGGGGTGCGGGAAGACGAGCGTGGCGCTGGCGGTGGCGGGGTTGCTGCCGCGGGGGGCGCGGCGGAGCGGGACGGTGGCGTTGGCGGGGAATGCGGGGCGGCGGGCGGCGGTGGGATTTCTCTTTCAGGAGGCGGCGCGAGTTTTCCATCCTTTTCTGAGTCTTGGGCGGCAGATGCGGGAAGCGGCGAGGGTGGCGGCGGGCGAGGGTGGGGCCCGACAGGCGGTGGATGAGGCGCTGGAGGCGGTGGGTTTGCCGGCGCGGGAGTTTGCGGGTGCGTTTCCGCACCAGTTGAGCGGGGGACAGCTTCAGCGGGCGCAGTTGGCTCAGGTTCTGGTGGGGGAGCCAGCGGTGATTGTGGCCGATGAACCGACGGCGGCGCTGGACCGTGCGGCGGAGGATCAAATTTTGGATCTGATTGAGGGGACGCGGGGGGAGGCGGGGGTGCTGCTGATCAGCCACGAGCCGGAGATGCTGCGGCGGCGGGCGGGGCGGGTGATGGTGATGTACGGCGGCAAGGTGGTGGAGCGAGGGACGGCGGAGCAGGTGCTGGATGCGCCGCGTCATCCTTATACACAGGCGTTGATGGCGTGCGGGAAGGCGGGAAAAACGGGGGGACAGATTGTGGAAATTCCGGGGCAGCCGCCAGATCCGCGCGGAGAGGAGCGGGGATGCTCGTTCGCTCCGCGGTGCGCGAAGCGGATGGAGGTGTGCGAGGGGCGGGAACCGGCGGCGGTGGATGAAGCCAACGAAGTGAGCTGCTGGGCGCATGGCGGTTGAGCGGGGCGGTTTGGGCGCGGTCATTTCGGCGAAGGGCTTAGAGAAGCGGTTCGCCGGGCGGGGGCGCGCGCCGGTGGTGGTACTGGCGGGAGTGGATGTCGAGATTGGGCCGGGCGCACGGGTGCTGCTGCGGGGGGATTCCGGGAGCGGGAAGACGACGGTGGCGCGGTGTCTGGCGGGGCTGGAGGCGCCGGATGCGGGCGAGATATGGAGTGGGGAGGGA
The DNA here is from genome assembly GCA_021788955.1 of Acidobacteriota bacterium. The sequence continues at coordinate 1,735 of JAJYKC010000021.1, read as the reverse complement.
GCAGCGCGGAGCACACCGGCGGAGGGGGGCTGGCCGCGGGTGGTGCAGCTTGTGCGGCAGGCGGCGGGCGAGAGTCTGGATCCGCGATGGACGGTGATCGAGTTGTTGTGCGAGCCGGGGGAGATTCAGGGGATCGGGGACGAGGCGAGCCGGCGGCGGGAGGCGATGGAGTGGTTGAAGCGGATCGGGTTACCGGAGGGGGCGGCCCGGGCGCGGCCGGGCGAACTGAGCGGGGGGCAGCGGGCGCGGGTGGCGGTGGCGCGGGCGCTGACGCTTCATCCGGCGCTGGTGATTTTGGATGAGTCGCTGACAAGTCTGGATTTGTCGGAGCAGGCGCGGATGCTGAATCTGCTGGCGGAGGCGCAGGAGCGGCGGCCGGTGTCCTATCTTTTCATTTCGCACCGGCCGGGGATGATCCGGGCGGTGGCGACGGCGGAGATGGCGATGGAAGCGGGGCGGATCCGGAGATGACGAGGTTTTTTGCCAGGCGGGTGGTGCAGGCGATGCTGCTGCTGGTGGTGGTGTCGGCGGGGGTGTTTGCGCTGGCGGCGCTGGCGCCGGGGGATTACTTTGCGGAGCTGCGGAACGACCCGCGTGTGGATCCGGCGGCGATCGAGACGCTGCGCGCGCGATATGGGCTGGACCGGCCGTTGGCGGTGCGATATGGGGTGTGGCTTGGGGAGGCGGTGAGGGGAGATTTGGGCGTGTCGCTGGCGTACAACATGCCGGTGACGGAGTTGCTGGCGCCTCGGGCGGGGAAGTCGCTCGAGTTGGCGGCTACGGCGTGGGTGCTGGGTTGGATTTTGTCCCTGGCGCTGGCGGTGGGGGCGGCGGTGCGTCCGGGCGGGTGGATGGCCCGGGCGACGGGTTGGCTGGTGTCGGGCCTGCTGGTGCTGCCGGAGGTGCTGCTGGCGCCGGTGCTGGCGCTGGTGGCGGCGCGGACGGGGATTTTGCGGCTGGGCGGGTTCGAGCTAGCTTTGCTGGCGCTGACGCCGGGAGTAACGCCCGTTCTGCTGAGGCATGGGAGGGCGGCGCTGAAAGAGGCGGCGGGTGCGGCGTACGTGGAAGCGGCGCGGGCGCGGGGAATCGCGGGGCGGCGGCTGTGGCTGGTGTATGTTTTTCCGGCGGCGGCGAATCCGCTGATATCGCTGTTCGGGATGTCGTTTGCGGGGGTTTTGAGCGGAACGCTGGTGGTGGAGGCGGTGACGGGGTGGCCGGGGATGGGGCCGCTGTTTCTGGACTCGATCGCGGGACGGGATTTTTATGTTGTGGTGGCGGTGACGCTGATGATGGCGGCGCTGCTGGCGGTGGGGAACCTTGCGGCGGATGCGATGCTGTATGTGCTGGATCCGCGGCTGCGGAGGCCGCAGTGAAGCGCGGCGGGGGGTGGAAGTGGGCGGCCGGAGCGCTGGCGGGTTTGTATGCCGCGGTTCTGGGCGCGGGGTACCTCGCGCCGTACGATGCGGCGGAGCAGCACCGGGAGGCGCCGCTGGTTGGGCCGCAGGCGGTGCATTTCGAAGGCGGGCGATTGGTTGTGGCGGATGCGATTTCAGGCCGCAAGGTGGCGGTGCGCTGGTTTTCAGGCGGGCATCTGTTCGGAGTGGATGCTCCGGCGGTGTATTTTCCGCTGGGGAGTGACGCGTTCGGGCGGGATCAGTTTTCGCGAATGCTCTATGGCGGGCGGATGTCTCTGCTGGCGGCGGCGTTGGCGGCTCTGGTTTCGCTGGGGGTGGGA